>JASJAL010000241.1 GCA_030067055.1 Kiloniellales bacterium
TGCTAGGAAAGCCCGTCCTTTCAGGCGGTTTCTGAGAGATCGGCAAGGCGCCAGCATGATCGAGCTGGCGATCGCCTTTCCGATCTTCATCCTTATGCTCGTTGGCGTCGTCGAGCTGGCGATGCTGATGTTCGTCCAGGTCGCGGTCGAAGGCGGTCTGCGCGAGGCATCCCGCTTCGGAATCACCGGCCAAGAACCCGGCGGCGAATTAACCCGCGAAACCAAGATCGCGGAGATCGTCGTGGACCATGCTCAGAACCTGGTCACGATCGAGCCCAGCGACATCGAGCTCCTGGTCTACAGCGATTTCTCGTCGGTCGGACAGCCGGAGCCCTACATCGATGCGGATCCCAATGACGGGCCAGATTTCAAGGATGGTACGGATGAGTTCGTGCCGGAAATGCACGACAAGAACGGCAACGGCACCTGGGACGAGGATCAGGGGGATGCCGGCCAAGGTGCCGGGGCCTCGGGCGCCATCGTGCTCTACCGCGTGAGCTTCGACTGGGAATGGATGACGCCCTTCTTTGCCGCCGCCGCATCCGGCGACAAGGTCTCCCTCGAGGCCGCAATCACGGTCCGCAACGAACCCTGGCCGGACGAGAGCTGAGCCGCGGGCATTGTAAAGGGGAGTAAGCACATGACTGCCAAAGCCTTGAGCCCGTTCTCACTCTGTCGACGGGGTGGCGAGTTTGGACGCCAAGAACGCGGGGGTATCCTGATCGAGTTCGCCTTCGCTCTGCCGATCCTTGTCACCTTGATCCTCGGTACGGTGAACACTGCGTTGTACATCCTGCTGCACCAAAGGATGGACCGCGCCGCTTCGTCCATCTCGGACCTGGTGGCGCAGCCGGAGAACATCACGCATGCCGAGGTGAAGCTGGCCTACGACGCTGCTGAGCATCTCTTCGGCGATATGTTCGATATGCAGAACAACGGGCACGCGATCGTCACTTCCGTGCGCGGCGGGACCACCGAAGATCCGCCGGCTCGGATCAACTTCCAGATCCACAAGGAATGCGACGACGCTACCTACAGCAGCACGATCGGCTCGGAAGCCGAGGCTGAGGCGACGCTGCCGTCAGGCCTGGATCTCCAGCCGGGCGAATCGGTGATCGTCGCCGAGGTCTACTTCGAGTGGGAACCGATGTTCTTCGGTGACCTGATCGAGTCCGGAACCCAGTATCACGTCGCGTTCCGGCGGCCGCGCCTGGGCGCGGGCGTGCTGGCCGGCGGCATCACCTGCAGCTGACCGGGCTCGGCTGACGGCTTTCCTAGGCACTGGGCCGGGGCGGCATTGCCGACCCTGGCCCGTTCGCCTGCCTGCGTCTAGACCGCAAATCCCGGCCAGGGATCAGGCGAAGTCCCGCGCCGGGGCTCGGCGCGGCCGGCGCAGTAGCTCGCCGCCGCAATTCGGACAGACGCCGGCCATGTCCTTGCAGCAGGCGGCGCAGAAGGTGCACTCGTAGCTGCAGATGAAAGCCTCTCCGTCGCAAGTGAGGCCGGCCTGGCACTTCTCGCAGGACGGCTTCATTTCGAGGGCCATGTAGTCTCGCTCCCTTTAATCCTAGTCGGGCTGAGCGTCACACCAGGCCTCGTAGGCGCGCATCGTCTCGTCATCCGGCGGATAGAGACCCTTAACGGGCGCCCCCTCCTCGATCCGTTTCTGGACGTAGCGTTCGAAGCGCTCCTGCTCGACGCCGGCGGTCGCGACCTCGGCCGCCAGACCGCGGGGGACAACGACCACACCGTCCTCGTCGGCCACCATGATGTCCCCCGGCATGATCGCCACGCCGCCGCAGCCGATCGGCTCCTGCCAGCCCGCAAAGACTAGACCGGCGATCGACGGCGGTGCCGAAGCGCCGGTGCAATAGACCGGAAAAGAGAGCGACTTGACCGCGGAGACGTCACGCAGCGGGCCGTCGCAGACCACGCCCAGGCCGCCGCGCGCCTGGATCCTGGCCACCAGGATATCACCCAGGGTGGCGCAGTCCGCGCTTTCCCGGGCGTCGACGACCACGATATGGCCGGCCGGCAGCGCCTCGACGGCGTCCCGCAGCGAGCCTTCCTGGGTGTAGCTCTCCGGGGTACCCAGGTCCTCGCGCAGGGGTAGGAAGCGGATCGTGAAAGCCTCTCCGACCAGGCGCCGGTTCGCCGGATGCCCGGGCGGGTGCAGCGACGTCGGTCCCTTGAGCCAGCAACGGCGAATTCCGCGCTTCAGGAGCTGCATGGACACCGTCGCCGTGGTAACCGACGACAGCGAGGAAAGGGTCTCCGGCGACACCTCTGGCAGGTCCGGATCGGTGATCACCTGTCGCTCCCCAAACAGATCCGCCAGCGATCCTAGAGCAGCCTGCCGCCGAGTGCCACGGAACTCTGGCCTTGGTAGGAGTTCGGGCCCTTGGGAGCGGTCTGAGGTGCCGCCCTCAGCGGGTCTCCTCGAAGAGCTCGCGTCCGATCAGCATCCGGCGAACCTCGCTGGTCCCGGCGCCGATCTCGTAGAGCTTGGCGTCGCGCAGCAGGCGTCCCGTCGGATAGTCGTTGATGTAGCCGTTGCCGCCCAGGCACTGGATCGCCTCGAGGGCCATCCAGGTCGCCTTCTCGGCCGCGTAGAGGATCGCTCCGGCGGCGTCCTTGCGCGTGGTCTCGCCGCGGTCGCAGGCCTTGGCCACCGCGTAGACATAGGCCTTGCTGGCGTTCATCGTGGTGTACATGTCCGCCAGCTTGCCTTGCATCAGCTGGAAGGCGCCGATCGGCTTGCCGAACTGCTCGCGCTCGTGGACGTAGGGCACGACGACATCCATGCAGGCCTGCATGATGCCCAGCGGACCGGCGGCCAGCACGGCGCGCTCGTAGTCGAGTCCGCTCATCAGCACGCCGACTCCCTCGCCGATCTGACCCAGGACGTTCTCTTCCGGCACCTCGCAGTCCTCGAAGACCAGCTCGCAGGTGTCGGAGCCGCGCATCCCGAGCTTGTCGAGCTTCTGAGCCGTGCTGAAGCCCTTGAAGCCCTTCTCGATCAGGAAGGCGGTTATGCCGCGGGAGCCAGCCGCCGGATCGGTCTTGGCATAGACCACCAGCAGTTCGGCGGTGGGGCCGTTTGTGATCCACATCTTGCTGCCATTCAGGACGTAGCGGTCGCCCTTCTTCTCCGCGCGGGTCCGCATGCCGACCACGTCCGAGCCGGCGCCGGGCTCGCTCATCGCCAGGGCGCCGACGTGCTCGCCCGAGATCAGCTTCGGCAGATAGCGCTGCTTCTGGTCCTCATTGCCGTTCCGCCTGATCTGGTTGACGCAGAGGTTGGAGTGGGCGCCGTAGCTGAGCCCGACCGAGGCCGAGGCGCGGCTGATCTCCTCCATCGCGACGCAGTGCTCGAGATAGCCCATGCCCGAGCCGCCATAGTCCTCCTCGACCGTAATCCCGAGCAGGCCCAGTTCGCCCAGCTTCGGCCAGAGCTGCCTCGGAAACTGGTTGTCACGGTCGGTCGCCTCGGCCAGGGGCGCGATCTCGTCGGCCGAAAAGCTCATCACCGTATCGCGAAGCAGATCGGCGGTTTCGCCCAGGTCGAAGTTCAGGGAGGGCAGCTGGTTCGGTATCATCGCATCCAATCCAAATGAGTTCTGAAGTCGCGACAGCGGTTTCGCAAGCCGCGGCTGCTCCGGTCAGCCCGCAAGCGGCATGTCCGGGCGCCCGTCCAGGCGCATGATGGTTTGCAGGCCCTTCGCACAGAGCTTAGACCCGCCGGCCGCCTCCGCGAAGACCTCGAGATCGCAGAGGGTCAGGGTCCGGCCCGGTCGTAGCACGCGCCCGACCGCGCGCAGGCGCTCGCCTTCGGCCGGCGCGACCAGGTTGATCTTGTATTCCACGGTCAGCACCGAGGCCTCGCGCGGGAAGAGGCTGAAGGCCGCGTAGCCCCCTGCCGAGTCCGCCACCGTGCTGGTCGCGCCGGCGTGGAAGAAGCCGTGCTGCTGAGTCAGGTCGTCGCGGAAGGGCAGCTCGATCTCCACGTGACCGGCCGCTACCAGGCTGAGTCGCGCACCGATAAGTTCCATGATTCCCTGGCGTTGGAAGCTGTCCCTGACCCTTGCTTCGAAGTCCGGGTCAGCCGGTTCAAAGCGGGTCGCCATCGCCGCCTCCTTCCATTGCCGCCTGTTGGACCAGTGCCTGCCCGCGGCGGAGAACTTCGTCGGGAAAGGCGACCGCGCGGCGGGCGGCGGTGTCCATGTGCACCGCTGTCAGATCGGTGGTCGCGGCCAGTTCGCCGCTTTCGGCATTCAACATCTCGTGCCGGAACCGGAGGACCCGCTCACGCATCTCGAGCAAGCGGGTCTGCACCGTTACCACGTCGCCTGCCAAGAGTTCCAGAGCATAGCTGATCTCTTGCTTGACCGCCGCCATGCCCCGGCCCTCGGCCCGAAGGAGGCTGGGCGTCAGACCGAGGTCCGTCATGAAGCTCCAGGTCGCCTCGTCGAACTTGCCGACGTACCACATCACGTTCATGTGGCCGATGTGGTCGCAGTTCCAGGGATAGATCGTCCCGCGGTAAGTCACCTGCCAGGGTTCCTGCTTCATCGGGCCGCCCTCCTCCGCCGCGCCCGCCCCGATGTCTGGGCTTGATCTTTCAAGCTGCGCAGACGCCTGCGGCAGTCTCGTGCCACGCCGTCGAGGTCGCTCAGGCTGGCTTCGATGTCGCGCTGCTTGGCCAAGAGTTCAGCCCGCCGATCGGCGATTTTGCTCAGTAGGAACTCCAGCTGCCCGGCCTCGCCGCGCGGCTCGTCGTAGAGCGCCAGGATCTCCGCAATCTCGGCCAGGCTGAAGCCCAGACGCTTGCCGCGCAGGATCAGCTTAAGCCGGGTCCGGTCTCGCTCTTGGTAGATCCGACGCTGCCCCTGCCTGATCGGACGCAGCAGTCCATGGTCCTCGTAGAAGCGGATCGCACGCAGGGTCGCGCCGCACTCCCGTGCCAGATCACCGATGCTGTAGTGCTCCATGGCGGGAAACCTATCTTACGTTTACGTAAACGTAAAGAATGAACTCGCCATTGGCTGGTGGAAGACCTTGCGCGCGACTGCGGCTTTCTTGCGGACTGCAATCGGCTGGGGCATGCTACTCGCACGATAAAAGTGCGGCAGGAGCTAAACCCGATTCGTGGGGGTTGGACTCTCGGGCGCCCGGATTTCCGGACCCCGCAGGCTCCATCCAGGCTCCGACGCCGGAGGTGGAGCGCCACGGACCTGCGCTCCCGTCCGGTTTCCACCGCTCGAATAACTGGGAGGAAAGTACATGCACCGTGTGCAAGAACACGAATTCGTAGACCTGTCCACGCCTAAGCAAGACGACAGCGAGGAGCGATCCGGGCTCGACCGGCGTGGCTTCCTCGCCACCGCGACGGCGCTGGCGGCGGCCACCTCGATGGCGCCCTCGGCCTTCGCCCGCAACTTCGGGCCGGATGCGGAGCCGGTCCGCTACCCCGATCCCGACATCGTCGTGCTCGACAAGCGCTTCAAGGCAAGGCTGGGCAACACGCCGATCCAACGCTTGCACCACGGTACGCTCTGGGCCGAAGGACCGGCCTGGAGCGGCGTCGGCCGCTACCTGCTGTGGAGCGACATTCCGAACAACGAGCAGCTCCGCTTCATCGAGGAGGACGGTCACGTCGCCCGGCGCTTTCGCTATCCCTCGCACAACAGCAACGGCAACACCTTCGACTTCCAGGGCCGGCAGATCTCCTGCCAGCACGACACGGGCCACGTCGTCCGCTACGAGCCCAACGGCGAAGTCACCGTGCTCGCCAGCAACTTCGACGGCGAGCGCTTCAACGCGCCCAACGACGCGGTGGTGCATCCCGACGACGGGTCGATCTGGTTCACGGATCCCGGCTACGGCGGCCTCATGAACTACGAGGGCACGCGGCACAACACCGGCTCGGTCCAGCCCTTCCGCAAGGAAGCGGTCTATCGCATCGACGCCAAGACGGCGAAGATCACCAAGGTCGCCGACCAGCCCTTCAAGCCGAACGGCCTCTGCTTCTCGCACGACTACAAGCGGCTTTTCGTCGCCGACACCGGCGCCAGCCACTACCCCGAGGCCAAGAACATCATCTGGGGCTTCGACGTCAGCGGCGACAAGCTCGACAAGGCCCAGACCTTCGCGGACATGGAACTCGACGGAAAGGCCGGCTTCGCCGACGGCATCCGGGCGGACGAGGACGGCAACATCTGGTCGAGCGCCGGCTGGGTCGGGGACGGCTACGACGGCGTGCACATCTTTGCGCCCAACGGTGACCGGATCGGCCAGATCCGCCTGCCGGAGATCTGCTCCAACGTCTGCTTCGGCGGGACCAAGCGCAACCGGCTGTTCATGACCGCCAGCCAGTCGCTCTACTCCGTCTTCGTGGAGACCAAGGGCGCCCACATCACCTGAACGGGCGTCTCAATGACGCTATGGCAAGGGGTCGGCCGCCGAGCGCGCGCCGGCCCTTTTTCCTGCCCGCCGCAGGTTCCAGCGATAGAGAAAGAAGGCTAGAGCCTCGTAACTCAGGTAAGCGAGCTGTCGGACAACGGGCAGGCGCAACAAGCGGGCGCGCCAGCGATAAGCCGGCAGTTCGTCCCAGATGACAATGAAGGCGTCAATCCCGACCAGGACCCGGCCGCTCTCGTCGACCGTGTGCAGCCGGTACCAAACGTCGTCTCGCGTCACCCCTTGCTTGGCCAGCGCCGCCTCGTCCTGGTTTATGTCCCGCCAGGCCAGGCCTGCGTCGTCGTCCGGCTGGCTGTCCCGATAGGCATCGATGCCGGCCCGGCAGACCGGGCAGCGTTCGTTGTAGTAGGTCGTCAGCTTGCGGCTCGACTCACTGTCCATGGCAATGAGATGGGTCCTGGCGGCGAGGATTGCTACAGCAGGAAGGCCGCCGCCAAACCGAGGAAGGCGAGGAAACCGATGACGTCGGTTACCGTCGTCAGGAAGACGCTCGAGGCGACCGCAGGATCGACGCCGAGCTTGTCCAGCCCGATCGGAATCAGGGTCCCGAAGAGCCCGGCGACGATCATGTTGATGACCATGGCCGCTGCGATGACGGCGCCGATCTGGGGGGACTGGAACCATAGCCAGGCAACCCCTCCGGCCAGGACGGCGAAGAGCAGGCCATTGATCAGGCCGACCAGCACCTCCTTGCCGACAAAGCGCTGCGCATTGGCCGCGGTCAGGTCCTTCATGGCCAGGGCCCGGACCGCCACGGTCAGGGTCTGGGTCCCGGCATTCCCGCCCATCGAGGCGACGATCGGCATGAGCACGGCGAGGGCCACGATCTGCTGGATGGTGGCCTCGAAGAAACCGATCACCACCGAGGCGACGATGGCAGTGATCAGGTTGACCACCAGCCAGCTGGAGCGAAGCTTGGTGGTCTCCAGGACGGCACTGTAGAGGTCCGTCTCAGAGACGCCGCCCAGCTTCATCAGGTCCTCTTCGGCCTCCTCGTCGATCACGTGAACGACGTCGTCGACGGTGATCGACCCGACCAAGCGCCCGGCGTCGTCGATCACCGGGGCCGAGACCAAGCCGTACTGGCGGAACAGGTAGGCGACCTCTTCCTGGTCCATTGTCAAAGGCACCGGCCGCATCTCCGGTTCCATGATCTCTGTGATCCGGACCGGCCGGCGGGTCCGCAGGACACGGCTGAGCGGTATCGAGCCCAGGGGCTTGTGCTTGGGATTGACGACGAAGAGGTCATAGAAGTCGGTCGGCAGGTCCTCGGAGGCGCGCATGAAGTCGATGGTCTCGCCGACCGTCCAGGCCGCCGGTACCGCGACGATCTCCCGCTGCATCAAGCGCCCGGCGGAATCCTCCGGATAGCTCAGACCTTCTTCGAAGAGATGGCGATAAGCCAATGGAAGAGCTGACAGTATTCTTCTCTGGAAGTCCTCTTCGAGATCTTCGAAGACCTCGAAGGCGTCGTCGCTGTCGAGCTGCATCAGAGCGCGCGCCAGGTTGCGCGGGCCCAGCTGGTCGATCACCTCTTCACGGATCCAGGGGTCGAGATAGGCCAGCGCCTCGGCATCCAACCCGGCGCCCAGGATGTCAACTGCCAGCCGCCGCTCTTCCTTGGTTAGGGCCTCGAGCAGGTCGGCGAGGTCGGCGGCGTGGAGCGGATCGAGACAGCGTTCGACCGCCTCGACCCGGCCTTCTGCCAAGGCGTCCTCGACGCCGAGGATCAGTTCGTCCGGAAGGCCATAGTCCTCGGGCGGGCCGTCGTCCTGCGACGCCTCGAAGTCCGGCGGAGTCGCACTCATGGCTTCAGGAGCCCGTTCGTGCCACGAAATCCTGGGCGTCGATGGTGGCGACCGCCGTCATGTTGACCACGCCACGCGCGGTGACCGAGGAGGTCAGGATGTGGGCCGGCAGGGCCGTGCCGATCAGCATCGGCCCGACGGGCAGACCATCGCCCAGGGCCTTGAGCAGGTTGTAGGCGATGTTTGCGGCATCCAGGTTGGGCAGGATGAAGAGGTTGGCCGCGCCCTCGAGCCGGGAGTTCGGAAAGATCCAGGCCCGCGCCTCGGGGTCGAGCGCGATATCGGCGTGCATCTCGCCCTCGACCTGAAGCGCGGGTGCCCGCTCGTGGATCAGCTGCAGGGCATCGCGCATCTTCTGCGCCGACGGCGTGCTGCGGGTGCCGAAGTTGGAATGCGACAGCAGGGCCACCTTCGGCTCGAAGCCGAAGGTCTCGACCTTCGCCGCCGACATCAAGGCCATCTCGGCGATCTCCTCGGCGGTCGGATCATGGCTGACGTGGGTGTCGGCGAGGAAGAAGGTCCCGCTCGGAAGAATCATCAGGGTCAGGGCGGATATGTCCCGCACCCCTTCGGCCTTTCCGATGACGCTCATTATGTAGTCGAGGTGGCGCACGTAGCGGCCCTGCAGGCCGCAGATCATCGCATCGGCATAGCCGAGCTTGACCGCGAGCGCCGCGATCACCGTGCCCCGGGTGCGGACCACCGTCTGTGCATAGGCCGGCGAGACGCCCTTGCGGCCCATGAGGTCGTGGTAGGCGGACCAGAACTCGCGGAAGCGCGGATCGCTCTCCGGATTGATCAGCTCGAAGTCGCGGCCCTCGACCAGTCGCAAGCCGAGCCGCTCGATCCGGTCCTTCACAACCTTCGGACGGCCGACGACGACCGGCACGGCCAGGCCCTCGTCCACGACCACCTGCAGGGCCCGCAGCACGCGCTCATCCTCGCCTTCGGCATAGGCGATGCGCTTCGGCGCCTCCTTGGCCTGGGTGAAGACCGGCTTCATTACCAGACCCGAGCGGAAGGCGAACTGCTCGATCCTTTGACGATAGGCGGCGAAGTCGTCGATCGGCCGGGTCGCCACGCCGCTGTCCATGGCCGCCTTGGCCACCGCCGGCGCCAGCTCGAGAATGAGCCTTGGGTCGAAGGGTCTGGGAATCAGCGAGTCCCGGCCAAAGCCCGACTGGCTATCGCCATAGGCCTTGGCGACGACTTCCGAAGTCTCCGCCATCGCAAGGTCGGCCAGAGCCCGCACGCAGGCCAGCTTCATCTCCTCGTTGATCTCGGTCGCGCCGACGTCCAGCGCGCCCCGGAAGATGAAGGGAAAGCAAAGCACGTTGTTGACCTGATTGGGATAGTCGCTGCGCCCGGTGGCAATGATCGCGTCGGGCCGGGCCGCCCTGGCATCGTCGGGCATGATCTCGGGCACCGGGTTGGCCAGCGCCATGATGATCGGCTCTTTGGCCATGCTCTTGACCATCTCGGGCTTCAGGACTCCGGGCGCCGAGAGGCCGAGGAAGACATCGGCACCCTCGATCACCTCGCCCAGGGTCCGGGCGTCGGTATTCTGGGCGAAGGGTGCCTTCCAGCGGTCCATCAACTCGCTGCGCCCCTCGTAGACCACACCCTCGATGTCGGTGACCCAGATGTTCTCGCGCTTCAGACCCATCGACAGCAGCAGGTTGAGGCAAGCCAGCGCCGCCGCACCCGCCCCCGAGGTCACCAGCTTGACCTGGTCGATCTCCTTGCCGACCAGCCGCAGGCCGTTGTAGATGGCCGCACCGACGATGATGGCCGTGCCGTGCTGGTCGTCGTGGAGGACTGGGATCTTCATCCGCGCCTTAAGCTTGTCCTCGACCTCGAAACACTCCGGCGCCTTGATGTCCTCGAGGTTGATGCCGCCGAAAGTCGGCTCGAGGGCGGCAACCACCTCAACCAGCTTCTCGGGGTCCAGCTCGGCGACCTCGATGTCGAAGACGTCGATGCCGGCAAACTTCTTGAACAGGACCGCCTTGCCTTCCATCACCGGCTTGGCCGCCAGGGGGCCGATCGCGCCCAGGCCGAGGACCGCGGTGCCGTTGGTCACCACCGCCACCAGGTTGCCGCGGCCGGTGAAGTCTGCCGCGGCGGCCGGATCGTGGGCGATAGCCTCGCAGGCGGCCGCGACCCCGGGCGAATAGGCCAGGGCCAGATCGCGCTGGTTGGAAAGCGGCTTGGTCGCGGTGATCTCGAGCTTTCCGGGCTTTGGCAAGCGGTGATAGGTCAGCGCTGCAGATTTAAGATCTTCGGCCATGGCGCCCTCCCCTGCTCGCACCCGATCGGTCGCTGGCGCTACCCTAGAAGATCTGCGGGTCTTTGCCGTCAAAAAAAGCCAAAAAAACGAAAGCCCGCGGAAGGTTCCGACGGGCTTGGGTGTTTTGGTGCGGTCGAGAAGACTCGAACTTCCACGGGGTCACCCCCACAGCGCCCTCAACGCTGCGCGTCTACCAATTCCGCCACGACCGCAAAGACTTGGCACCGACCTCGAACTCGCCTATGTGACGGGGGGAAATAGCAAATCAAGGGGTTGCGCGCAAGCGGCCAACCCATTTGGAACCCATGCCGGAGACAGGGACATCCACGGTCGAATGGCGCACCTCGGAGCGGCCGCAGGCCTATCCCGAGGCGGTCGCCGCCATGGAGGCACGGGTCGCCGAGATCCGCGCCGGGCGGGCGCCCGAGCTGGTCTGGCTGCTGGAGCATCCGCCGCTCTACACCGCGGGCACCAGCGCCGACGACGCCGACTTGGTCGACCCGGGCCGCTTCCCGGTCTATCGCACGGGCCGCGGCGGTCAGTACACCTATCACGGGCCGGGCCAGCGGGTGGCCTACGTGATGCTCGACCTGCAGCGCCGCGGCGGCGACCTGCGCCGCTACGTCTGCGACCTGGAGGACTGGCTGATCCGCGCTCTCGCCCGCTTCAACGTCAAGGGCGAGCGCCGCGAAGGCCGGGTCGGCATCTGGATCGCCAGGGACGCAGGGCGCGAGGATAAGATCGCCGCCGTCGGCGTGCGGGTCCGCCGCTGGGTGACCTATCACGGCGTTGCCCTCAACGTCGATCCCGACCTCGGCCACTTCGAGGGCATCGTGCCCTGTGGCGTCCGCGAGCACGGCGTGACCTCCCTGGTCGACCTCGGCCTGCCGGTCACCCTGGCCGACGCCGACGTGGCTCTGCGCGCCGCCTTCGAGGAGGTCTTCGGCCTGGAGACCGTGGTGGACGGTTAGGTCCCAGGATGGGACCCGCCCGGCGGCTCGCCGCGCTCGCGAGATCGAAGACGCGCTATGGGAAGCTCAAGAGGTCTCGGAGTCGGATTGCGGGAAACTAGCGACGCGCGGCTGCGCTAAAGCCAGGCGAGCGCAACCGCTTGGTAGGCGAAGCCGACAAGCAGCGAGCCGATCAGGGCGACGGCCAGGTACCACAGGAAGACCGGCCGCTTGACCAGAGCGAAGACCGCCATGGCCGCCGGCAGGCTGGTCACCCCGCCGGCCACCAGGAAGGCCAG
>JASJAL010000030.1 GCA_030067055.1 Kiloniellales bacterium
GCAGCTCGGGATAGGCGGCCCGGAAGATCTCGGCGATGCGCCGTTCGTGATCCGGGTTGGCGTAGCCGTGCAGCAGTCCGACCGCCAGGCTCTCGATTCCCTGGCGCTCGACCTCCGGCAGCCAGGACTCGACCGAGGCCTGGTCCAACGGGGTCAGGGCCTTGCCGCGCCAGTCAGAGCGCTCGCGTACCGGCCAGCGCAGGTCGCGCGGGACCAGGGGCGCCGGCCGCTCGGCCTCCAGGTCGTACTGGGCGAAGCGGTTTTCGTAGGCCATCTCTAGGGAATCGCGATGGCCCTGGGTGACGATCAGCGCGGTCTTGGCGCCCTTGCGTTCGATCAGGGCGTTGGTCGCCAGGGTGGTGCCGTGCAGGATCAGCCCGACCTCGCCCGGCGTCGTGCCGGTCTCGGCCAGCACCCGCGCGATGCCGGCGAGGAAGCCCTCGGCCGGCTGCGCGGGCGTGGTCAGGACCTTGGCCGTGTGGACCCGGCCATCCCTCTCCAGCGCGATATCGGTGAAAGTGCCACCGATATCGATAGCCAGGCGCGCCCTCTGCTCATTCCTCATGCCCAAGCATTCCCTCGCCGCAAGCGTCCGCGCCGAAGTCTAGCGCAGTTGACCCGCTGTGCGTGCCGCCGATCTCACGCAACGCAGGCTGAAAATTCTTGGCGGCCAAAGGCTTTCGCTCCGGGCGGCTGCGCGTCGACCATTGCTCGCGGCCGGGCCGGCCCCCAGGTCCCGGCGGGCTTGCGTGTTGCGGCGGTGAAGCCAAAACACGCATAATGCGGCCGATCAGCAGGGAGGTGCCTGATGCCGGAGGCGGCCCAGGAACTGGCCATACTCTTCGTCGACGTCTGCGACAGCACCGAGCTCTACGAGCGCCTGGGCGACGACCAGGCGCGGGCGATGATCGATGCTTGGATGAGCGGGTCGGCAGAGGCCGTGGCGGCGCACGGCGGTCGGGTGGTGAAGACCCTGGGCGACGGGATCCTGAGTACCTTCCCCAGCGCCGAAACCGCACTGGCGGCGGCGCTTTCGATGCAGGAGCAGGAGCGGGCGCAGGTCCGGATCCGCGCGGCTTTCCACGTGGGCCCGGTCATCGAGAGCGGGGGCGACATCTTCGGTGACGCGGTCAACGTCGCCGCAAGGGTCGCGGCCTTGGCCAAGGAGGACGAGATCCTCTTCACCGAGAGCTCGGTTCGCGCCCTTCCGCCGGAGGCCCGGCTGGGGACGCGGTTCCTGGACAAGGCCATGGTCAAGGGAAAGAAAGAGCCCGTCGCGATCTACGGCCTGGTCTCCGACGCCCAGGACAACACGGTGATGATGCAGGCGGCCGAATCAGGCTCCACCGGCGGCTCGCCCCTGACGCTCTACTACCGCGGCGAGACGCTGGCTCTCGGAGAGAGTTCCGACCGGCTTCAACTCGGCCGCGACTCGGCGAACGGCCTGACGGTCGACGGCAGCCACGTATCCCGCAGCCACGCCACGATCGAGCCGCGGCGCGGCAAGTTCTTCCTCCTCGACCACAGCACCAACGGCACCTACGTCGTTTTCGAAGGGCGCGCGCCGGTATACCTGAGACGCGAGCTTCTGCAGCTGGTCGGCCAGGGCGTCATCTCCCTCGGCCAGCTGCCCTCGGAGAACCAGTCCGATACGATCCGCTTCGTCTGGGGCGACAGCCAGGACAGCCAGGAAACGCCGCTCCCGCAAAAGATCCTCGGCCGCGGCTGAGGCCTGGCGCACTTCCCGAATCAGAGGCCTTCGCCCCCGGCAGGAGAATGCCTTCAGGTCGCCCCCGGCCGGACCACGATCAGGGTCACGTCGTCCGAGGCCCCATTCTCCTCGGCCAGCGCGAGCAGCGCGTCGACAGCCGCCTGACAATCCGGATCTCGCAGAAGTCGGCCGATCTCCGGCTCGGAAACCGCTTTGGTCAATCCGTCCGTGCAGAGCAGGTAGACGTCTTCCGGCGCCAGCTCGTGGCGCGAGAGATCGACGTCCAGGCGCGTCATGGCTCCGACGGCCCGGGTGATCACATTGGCGGCCGGATGGGACTGGACCTCCGCCCGGTCGATCAAACCGCGCTCGACCAGGTCTTCCACGCGCGAATGGTCTCGGGTCAGCTGCGACAAGACACCATCCCGCAGACGATAGATCCGGCTGTCCCCGGCCCAGAGACAGGACACGCCCTCGGCGTCACCGAGCAGAACAGCGGCGGTCGTCCCGACCACGCGGCCGTCTGTATGTCGCTCGGCATAGGCCCGCAGCGCCTCGTTGGCCTGCTCCAGCCGCGCCTGCGCCGCCGCTTCCCGGCCGCCTTCGGCGCCGTCCAGCGGCAGGTCGCGCAGGCATTCGGCGACGGTCCGGCTCGCGTGGCTACCCGCTTCGTGCCCGCCCATGCCATCGGCGACGGCCCAGAGCGCAAGCTCCGGCTGCTCCAGGAAGGCATCTTCGTTGGTCTTCCGCGCGGAGCCCATGCAGCTTGCCGCCGCGGACCCCCAAAGGAAGCTAGTCGTCCTGTCAGGCATCACCCACCCATCTGCGCCGGGCCGGGCCTTGGCCTGCCCGTTTCGCAGCAGCCCCCCTTTGGCGAAGCGTTTCCGGCGGTAAGACTAACATAGCGCCCCGCAGTTGAAAGCCGCCGCCGGCATTCGCGGTATCGTTCTCCGAGCTCCGGCCGGACCGAGCGGGCCGCGCAAGTGGCTTGGTGCCGGTCGTCACAACCTGTTATAAGTCCTGACGATTTGGTCCGGGGGGCACGGTGTGAAACAGGTCGACCGGTATCAGGTGATCGAGCGGCTCGGCGAGGGATCGATGGCCGAGGTCTACAAGGCCTACGATCCCAAGATCGATCGTCACTTGGCCGTAAAGATCCTCAAGGAGGAATGGTGCACCGACAGGGAGCACCTGGGTCGCTTCCTGCGCGAAGCCCAAGCGACAGGAAACTTTTCCCACCCTAACATCGTGACCGTCTACGACGTCGGTCAGCTGGATCATCGGCCCTACCTCGTCATCGAATTGCTCGAAGGCACGCCGTTGGGCGACCTCATGGTCGAGGGCGAGCCCCTGCCGCAGGACCGGGTTCTCTCGATCGGGATGCAGCTCGCCGACGCCCTCAGCTATGCCCATCAGCACGGCGTCATTCATCGCGACATCAAGCCAAGCAACATCATGCTTCTGTCCGACGGCGCCACGATCAAGATCACCGACTTCGGGATCGCCCGCATCGACGACCCGACCGCCGCCGAGCAAACCCAGGTCGGGACGGTCCTGGGCACGCCGCAGTACATGTCGCCGGAACAGGTCAGGGGCCAGAGGGTCGACGAACGCTCCGATCTCTTCTCCGTCGGCGTGATCCTCTACCAGCTTTGCACGGGACAGCGTCCCTTCGAAGGCGATAGCGTCGCGACTCTGCTCTACAAGATCACCGAGGAAGATCCGCCGACCATTTCGGGCATGCGGCCCGATCTGGCCGAGGGCCTGCGTCACATCATCGGCAAGCTTCTGGCCAAGGACCCGGCGGACCGCTTCCAGTCGGGCGAAGAGCTGTATCGCGCGCTGCAGCACGAGGACCGGGTGCTGCGCGAACTGGCAGGCGACGTCGAAAAGCGCCGCTACCTGCCGATCCAGATCAAGTGGACCCTGCTGATGGCCGGCTTCGTGGCGGCGATCATGGCGGTGCTCATCTTCGTCGTCGACAGCAAGCAGAACGAGGTGCTGAGGCGCTACTCGATCGATTCCGGCTCATCGCTGGCCAAGTTCATCGCGTCGGAAACCGCGGTTCCGCTGCTCAGCCAGGACTGGATCGCAATCGATATCTTCGTCAAGGACGCGGTCCAGGGGCAGTCCTTCGAGTATCTGATCATCACCGACCACAACGGCGTGGTCCGCGGCACCAGCGACGAAGCCTTGCAGGATCTAGAGTACGAACTGCCGGCGGACGCCAGCCTTCTGGTCGAGCACGACGACGTCCGCACCTTCGTCGTCGGCCAGACCGGGCGGGTGCCGATCCTCGACTTCGAAGCGCCGATCGCCTTTCAGGACAAGAAGGTCGGTCAGGTTCACCTGGGGATCGCCCAGAGTTCGATCCTGGAGGTCATGGAGACGACCCGCTTGCTCCTGATCGCGCTGGGCCTGATCACCGTCCTGGCCGTCGGTATCGTTTCTTATGTCTTCGGCCGCATGTTGTCCCGGCCCTTCAAGCTGTTGCGCACCTCTCTCTACGAGGTCGCCGATGGCAACCTCGACTGCCGGATCTCCGAGGAGCGGCGCGACGACCTGGGCGAGGTCTTCACGGCCTTCAACCGCATGGTGATGTCACTGGAATCCCGCCACCGGAAGGAGCGCAGTGACGATGCCTAGGGTCTCGGTAGCCGCGCTCCTGCTGCTCGCAAGCCTGCTCGCCGGCTGCCTGCACAGAGAGGCCGACGTCTTGGTCAGCAGCCGCGACTTCCTGATCGTCAAGGCGGGGCCGTCGGACAACGCGCGGACCCTGGCCGAACGTCATCTCGACGATCCGGGGATGGCCTGGGCCATCAAGCGAGCCAACGGGAACCGCCGCGTGCGGCCGGGGGATGAAGTCGTCGTTCCCCTGAGATTTGCCAATCGGGCCGCGGTCTTCGCGGGCGGCTATCAGAAGGTCCCGATCCTCGCCTACCATCGCTTTTCCAAGGGCGCCAGCTGCGACAAGCTCTCGATCTCGAAGAAGTCCTTCGAGCGTCACCTCGCCTACCTGCGGGACAAGGGCTACAAGGTCATCGGCCTCAAGGATCTGGCCCGATTCCTCGAAGGCGAGATCTCACTGCCCGAGAAGTCGGTGGTGCTGACCATCGACGACGGCTACGGCTCCACCTACGACATCGCATATCCATTGCTGCGCCGCTTCGGATACCAGGCAACGGTCTTCGTCTACACCGACTTCGTCGGCACCTCCGCGGGTCTGAACTGGACACAGATGAAGGCGATGCTGGATTCGGGCCTGATCGACATCCAGCCGCATTCGAAGACCCACGCGGACTTGACCAAGCGCCTGAAGGGCGAGGGCGACGCGGCCTACCTGAAAAGGGTACGCGATGAGGTCAAGCTGTCCTCCCGGACCCTGCGCCGCAAGCTGGGCGTCTCCATACACACCTTCTCCTTTCCCTTCGGGGCGGAGAACGACGCGCTGCTGAAGATCCTGGAGGACGAAGGCTTCGACCTTGGCGTGACCGTGACCCGCGGCGGCAACCCCGCCTTCGCCAATCCCTACGCCTTGCGGCGCACGCAGATCTATTGCAAGGACGGTGTCAAAGCCCTCGCACGCAAGCTCAACGTCTTCGAGCGGATTTCGCAGCGATGACCGCAGCGGTCAGGCGGGTCGCATATCTCGTCGTCTTGGCCGGGCTGACCGCGTCCTGCGTGCAATCGAGCTCGCAGACATGGCTCAGCGGGGACTTCCCGGCCGAACGCGAGAAGCTGGCCCGCCAGCTGGCGAAGAAGGGCGACCTGAGTGGCGCCCTCGTCCAATGGCGGGTCCTGGAAGGGCTCAGCCCCGACGACCGCAACATCAGGCGCGAACGCCGCAAGCTGGAATCGCAGATCGACAAGAAGGCGAAGGCCACCTTCTCCAAGGCCAAGGCCGATCTTGCGAAGGGGCGCAGCACCCAAGCCTGGAACGGGTTCCTGAGGGTCCTGAAACTCGATCCCAACCACGCCGGCGCGCTCGCCGAGTTGCAGGCCCTGGAGGTCCGACGGCTCCGCCGCAGCCGCAGCCGCGTCGTCGAATCGCTCTACCAGAAGGAGCTGGAAGCGGCCAAGGCGGAGGTCCGCAAGGCCGCCGCGCCGGCCAAGCAGCCGAGCAAACCCACGGCGAAAAGCCAGCCCAAGGACGGCACGAGCCCGCGGAACCGGTCGCTCGGCCAGTCCCGTGCCTTGGTCGAGAAGGCCGCCTTTCGCGAGTCGATCACATCGCTTGAACAGCACCTGGCGAAATATCCCGAGGACAAGGACGCCCGAGGGCTGCTGTCCCTGTCCCATCGGCGCCTCGGCCTCGAACTCTACGAGGACGGAAGGCTCCGCGAGGCCCTGCCCCACCTCAAGGCGTCGAGGACCTTCGATGCGGAGGCCGACGTTGCGGACGCCGATCGCGCCAAGAGGGCTCTGTCGGAAACCAAGCGACGTCTGGCGCAGGAAAGCTACGAGAAGGGCTTGCGGGCCTTTCAGAAGGACGTCGACCAGGCAATCGTCTTCCTGCAGGAAACGCTGGTCTACGATCCGGACCATGCCAAGGCTCAGGTATTCCTGAACCGCGCGCGCAAGATCAAGGAAACGCTGGGCTCCGTGAGCGACTGAACCCGGTTCGGCCTGGGCAGACGCTTGGTCGGGCTACGATCCTACTGACTGGTCTGGGAGAGGTTCTCCAAGCGCTCCATGAGCTCTTTGGCCTGGGCGCGATAGACCTTGGCGGGTTCGTAGTTCGGATCGATGTCCTGCAGCACCTTGTCCCAGATCTGGACCGCCTTATCCAGTTCCTGAAGCCGGTAGGCGGTCAGCGCCTGGCGGTGGTAAGCCTCTGCCACCCTGGGCTTCAGGCTGACCAGCTGCTTTTTCGCCTCGGCGTGGTCCGGCGCCAGCTTGACCACTTCGCTGTAGGTGTCGAAGGCGTCGATCGGCAGGTTTTGATTGTCGAAGCGTGACGCCTCGGCGAAGAGGTTCTCGGCACGCTGTCGGCGCGTTACCTGATCCAAGCGCTTGCCGACGGCCGCATTTCCGGGCTCGAGCTCGTCGGCGCGCTTGAGCGCGCGCTGGGCGTCGGTCAGGCGGCCGCCGCCGTAGAGCTGGTCGGCATGATCGAGATAGGTCGCAACGGCGACCTTGCGAACGACCGATGCCTCGGGGAACTCGACCAGTCCTTCTTCCAGGTGATTGATGGCGCTGCGGTATTCGCCTCGGCCGCGGTAATCTTCGGCCGTGGACAGCACCCGTTCGATGGCCTGCGCCTCGGTTTCGACAGCGCGCAGCCGCTGCGCCGCCTCGGCCGACTTCCGGGCCTCGGCCTCGGTCGGCACGGCGGGCGCCGGGGCGGGTGCGGTGCTCTGCAGGGCTTGCTGAGGTTCTTCCTCAACGGCCTTTTTCGGTTCGACCTTCGCTGCCTGTTGCGGCTCTTTCTTAACCGCCTTCTGAGGCTCTTTCGGCGCCGTCTTCGAGGCCACCGCCTTGGGTGGTGCACTGCCCGGCACGCGGATGGTCTGTCCAACCTCGATCTCGCTGGGATTCTCGAGATTGTTGTAGCGGGCCAGAATGTAGAATTTCAGCGGATCGCCCAGCATCCGCTTTGCGACCGAAGAAATCGAATCGCCGGGCTGCATCTTGTAGAGGAAATGCTTGGGGCCCAGGACCGCAACCGGATCGGCCGCGATCTGTGCCTTGAGATCCAGCGCCAAGCGGCTGTCCGGCACCTCGGCCAGGTAGGCATCGAGCTCCGCGCCGGCCTGCCCTTCCTCGCCCTTTTCGAGAAGCGAGATGGCCTTCTTGAGGCGTTCCCGTGGCGTAAGTTCCGGTTCCGGCTGGTACTGGACGACCGGCTGTGCCTCCGCATCGGCCTCGCCGTTCGTTCCGGTCTCGCAAGCCGCGAGCCCGAGCACGAGGCCCAAGCAAACTAGAAGACCTGTCGTTCTCCGCATTTCAACTGCGCCCCCTCCGCCGAGACAGACAACAACCGCAGTCCGGAATCTGTCGCCCGGTCTACCTTGCCTGGTGACCTTTGCGCCGGCCTTCTCCTCGGGCCCGCCGCACCGCATTTTAGCAGAATGCCGGCCAAAGACCACCAAGGAGCGGCCGGCCCCGTTCTTCAACCTCAAGCAGAGCGGTTGTGCGGCAATGCCGCGATCCGGCCGGCCCCGGCTGGCGCCGAAGAGCAGACCCCCGGCCGGTTTCGCGGGTGCGGTCAAGGACTTGGCCATATCGACCCGGCATCCCGCTCCGAGGCGATCTCGGCGATGGCGCTCCCGATTTCAACCTCCGGGCGTGCGCCTCGTCCTGCGATGGCCTGATGGACTCCTCTCTCGCTGCCCAGCGCACCGGCCGCAGCCCGGCGCGGCTGGCAGCCTAGGCGGGCACCGCCGCCTTGGAAGCGCCGCCACCGCCGCTTATGCTCCGTCGCGGCAGAGCCAGATGCGGAGACCGCCCCATGTCTCAGGACGATATTCCCTTCACGGCGCTGGTGCGGAGCCTGCCGGCGACGGTTCCCTTCGTCGGGCCGGAGGCGATCGAGCGGCAGCGCGGCCGGACCTTTGCGGCGCGGATCGGCGCCAACGAGAGCGCCTTCGGCGTCTCCCCCAAGGCCGCGGCGGCCATGCGCGACGCCGTCGGGCGGGTCTCCTGGTACGGCGATCCCGAGAGCTTCGACCTGCGCCAGGCCCTGGCCACCAAGCACGGTGTGGCCATGGAGGAGATCTGCGTCGGCGGCGGCATCGACGAGCTGCTCGGCCTGGTGGTCCGCATGACCGTGACCCCGGGCACTCCGGTGGTCACCTCGCTGGGCGCCTATCCGACCTTCAACTACCACGTCGCGGGCTTCGGCGGCCGGCTGGTCGCTCTGCCCTACGTCGCGGACCGGGAGGACCCGGCGTCGCTCCTGGCTGCGGTGAGGAAGGAGGCGGCGCCGCTGGTCTACCTGGCCAACCCGGACAACCCCATGGGCACCTGGCAGGAAGCGGGCGCCGTCGCCGACCTCATCGCGGCGCTGCCGCCGGGCTGCCTGCTGGTCCTGGACGAGGCCTACATCGAGTTCGCGCCCGAGGGCCTGGCGCCGCCGATCGATACCGGCGACCCGCGGGTCATTCGGATGCGCACCTTCTCCAAAGCGCACGGCATGGCCGGCGCGCGGATCGGCTATGCGATCGCGCACCGGGAGCTGATCACCGGCCTGAACAAGATCCGCAACCACTTCGGGCTGAACCGCATCGCCCAGGCGGGCGCGCTGGCGTCGCTGGGCGATTCGAACTTCGTCGCGCAGGTCGCAGCTCGGGTCGAGGACGGCCGCCAGGACACTTACGCCCTGGCGGCGCGCCTGGGCCTTCAGGCGATCCCCTCGGCGACCAACTTCGTCGCCATCGACGTCGGCTCGGGCGAGAGAGCAAAGGCCATCCTGCAGGCCCTGCAGGAGGAGGACGTCTTCATCCGCAGGCCCGGGGTCGCCCCTCTCGACCGCTGCATCCGGGTCACCGTCGGCCGGCCCGAGGATCGCGCCCTCTTCGCCGCGGCCTTCGAGAAGGTGCTGGCAAGCGTGCCGACCTGAGACCGCAGGTCGGTCGCAGCCAGGACTCTCCGCACGGCGACCGACAGCGCGCCGGCCGCAATGTCTTCCCACACCTAGGGCAGATTGGAGATGACGTCGCGGAGCTGGTCTTCCGGGAAGGCCTGCAACGTCGTCGTGCGAACATTGCCCAGAGAGCCGAGCGTCAGGGCGAACTTGGCCGCCGTCTCGGCATCCGGGAACTCGGTCATCGCGACGATGTCGTAGGCGCCCATGGTCAGATAGAGATCGCCCATCTTGCCGCCCAGCTTTTCGGCGAGCACGCGGACGCCGTCGATGCGTCTGGGCGACTCCTTGATCGCCTTGATCCCCTGTTCCGTGTAGTTCACGAGCATGATGAAAGTTGCCATATGATGACTCCAGGCTAGGCCCTCGCCGTCTGGTGACGCCCCTTGGGCGATCGGCTTCGGCCGAAGGCCGCAAACCAAGTGGGCCCTCCGCGCGACGCGTGGCAGGCCCTCGATGCCCGCTCAGGACAACAGAAAGCCGCGCTGCGCTCACTGACTTAGGTCAGGGATCGGACCTGTCGGGGATTAGCCTGAGCAGAACGTTCCTTCGCCCGCTGAGCCGCCTAATAGGCCGAGAGCACCTCGCGCAGGATGCCGCAGATCTCGTCGACGTGGGCGCGCTCGGCGACCAGGGGCGGCGAGACGATGCCGGAGTCGCCGGTGAACTTGATGTGCATACCGCGGGCGAAGAGCCGCTTGGTGACGTCGTAACCGCGCGCGCCGGGGGCGCCGTCGGCCGCGACCTCGATCCCCGCCAGCAGGCCGTAGCCGCGGATATCAGCGACCACCGGGATGTCCTGCAGGTCGAAGACCGCCGCCTGGAAGTACGGCGCCAGCTCGGCGGCCCGCTCGAAGAGGCCCTCGCGCTGGTAGATGTCCTGCACCGCGATGCCGGCGGCGCAGGCCGCCGGATGGCCGGAGTAGGTGTAGCCGTGGAAGAGCTCGACCGACTTCTCCGGCGCGGCGTTGACCACGGTGTCGTAGATCTTCTCGTCGACCGCGACCGCGCCCATGGGCTGGGCGCCGTTGGTCAGCGCCTTGGCCATGGTCATCATGTCCGGCTTGACCCCGAAGCTCTGCGCGCCGAAGGCCTTGCCGGTGCGCCCGAAGCCGCAGATGACCTCGTCGAAGACCAGCAGGATGCCGTTCTGGTCGCAGATCTCGCGCAGCCGCTCGAGATAGCCCTTGGGCGGCACCAGGACCCCGGTCGAGCCGGCGATGGGCTCGACGAAGCAGGCCGCGATGGTGTCGCCGCCGAAGGTGTCGACCGCACGCTTCAGGTCTTCGGCCAGTTCGGCGCCTGTCTCCGGCTGGCCCTTGGCGAAGCGGTTTTCTTCCAGCCAGGTATGGCGCATGTGGAAGACGCCGGGCATGACCGCGGAGAAGGCGTGGCGGTTCTTGATCATGCCGCTCAAGGAGACGCCGCCGATGTTGACCCCGTGGTAGGCCCGCTCGCGGGAGACGAAGCGGCTGCGCTGGCCCTCGCCGCGGGCCAGGTGATAGGCCTGGGCGATCTTGATCGCGCTGTCGATCGCCTCGGAGCCGGAGTTGGCGAAGAAGATCCGGTTCAGGCCCTCGGGCGTGATCCGTGCCAGGCGGCTGGCCAGCTCGAAGGACAGCGGGCTCGCGACCTGGAAGTGCGGCGAGTAGTCGCACTCCAGCAGCTGGGCGTGGACCGCCTCGGCGATCTCCGGGCGGCCGTGGCCGGCGGCCACGCAGAACAGGCCCGAGGAGGCGTCGATCAGCTTCTCGCCCTTGTGATTCCAGTAGTAGACGCCCTCGCCGCGCACCAGGAGGCGGGGATCCGCCTTGAAGTCCCGGTTGGCCGTGAAGGGCAGCCAGTGGTGTTCGAGGGTGTTGGTTACCTGCTGCATCTGGGTCGCTCCCGACATACCGCGCCCCTCGCCTTCCCCGGAGGAGGGCGCCGCGGCTTGTTCTGCGCAAAGGAGCAGCGTAGTCTTGCCCACTGGCCCAACCCTAGGGCCAGATCGGAGGATTGCTTAGGTCCAGGAGCTGCGGGGGTTCCAGGAAATGCGGGATTCGCTGTTCCATCTCGAGCGGGTCGAAAGCGTCAGCGTGCAGTCGCAGATTCGCGAGCTGCTGGTCTCGGCGATCCTGAACGGCCAGCTGCGCGGCGGCGAGCCCCTGCCGTCGAGCCGCAAGATGGCCAAGATGCTGGGCTGCTCGCGCAACACCGTGGTCCTGACCTACCAGAGCCTGGTCGACGACGGCTATCTGAACGCGCGGGAGCGCAGCGGCTTCTTCGTCAGCCCGGAAATCCTCGAGGGCCGCGCCGCGAGCTTGCCGGCGCCGATCCAGGCGGCGGGTGCCCGGCCCGATTGGCGCCGCCGCTTCCGGGTCCGACCGAGCGGCCAGGAGAACATCGAGAAGCCACTGGACTGGACGTCCTTTCCCTATCCGTTCATCTACGGCCAGGTCGACCAGAGCCTCTTTCCCATCGCCGCCTGGCGCGACTGCCAGCGCCGGGCCTTGGGCCGCCGGGGTATGGACGCCTGGACCAGCGACACCCGGGGCAGCGACGATCCCTTGCTGGTCGAGCAGGTCCGCAGCCGCCTGCTGCCGCGCCGGGGCATCCTGGCCGGCGACGACCAGATCCTGATCACCCTGGGCGCCCAGAATGCGCTCTACCTGCTGGCCAGCCTCCTGGTCTCGGAACAGAGCGCGGTGGCGATCGAGGATCCGGGCTATCCCGACCTCAGGAACATCCTGCGCCTGCGCACCGATCAGGTGATCCCGATCCGGGTCGACCGCCACGGCCTGGTGGTCGACAAGCGCCTCAACGTCTGCGACGCGGTCTACGTCACGCCCAGCCACCAGTTCCCGACCACCGTGACCATGCCGATCGAGCGCCGAACGGCCCTGCTGCGCCGCGCCGCCGATCGCGACTTCCTGATCATCGAGGACGACTACGAGCCGGAGACCAACTACGTCAGCGATCCGACCCCGGCCTTGAAGTCGCTCGATACCCAGGATCGGGTGATCTACGTCGGCAGCCTCAGCAAGACCATCTTCCCCGGCCTGCGCCTGGGCTACCTGGTCGCGGCGCCGGAGCTGATCGCCGAGGCCCGGGCGCTGCGCCGCCTGATGCTGCGCCACGCGCCCAACAACAACCAGCGCACCACCGCCCTGTTCCTGGCCGAGGGCCACCACGACACCCTGGTCCACCGGCTGCAGCGGATCTACCGGGCCCGCTGGCAGGCCCTGGGCGAGGCCCTGGCCCGGCACCTGCCGGAGTCCAGTCAGATGCCGACCTTCGGCGGCAGCGCCTACTGGGTCCGTGCGCCCGAGGGCGTCGACGCGGAGGCGCTGGCCGAGGCGGCCCGCGCCGAGGGCGTGCTGATCGAGCCCGGCCGGGTCTGCTTTTTCTCCCAGGACGCGCCGCGCAACTACTTCCGGCTCGGCTTCTCCTCGATCCCCGAAGAGCGCATCGCGCCAGGCATCGAACGCCTGGCCGGGGTGATCCGGCGCCTGCAGAAGGACGCAGCGTAAAGCAAAGCTGCCACTTCCTGCTTCCCGTCCGCCTCCGAATTGGTCCAGGTCTCGATATATCGCATCGGGTTCGCGCCCTCCGCGAGATTAGGCCCTAGGAGACGGCGATCGGGCCTTAATCCTGACATTGCCATGGGCCCATCGGGCGGCCGAGCACTCGTCCAGGCCGCTTCGTTAATGTTTTGGTTACCGGCTCGCGACACCTTTTGCGGACCATGAAGAACGGCAGACCTCGCACCTCGGACTTCATCGCCGGGCTCGCCCTCGCGGCCGGCCTCCTCTCGACACCGCCGGTCGCGGCCCTCGAGGTCGCGGAGCTGGACCGCTACGTCTTCGTCGCCAACCGGACCTCGGCCGAGATCGCGGTCATCGACGCCCGCAGCGATCGGGTGGTGGAGCGCCTCGACCTCGGCACCAAGCCGGAGGGCTTCCTGCTGTCGAGCAGCCTGGGCCTGCTGGTCGCCGCGCATCCCGAAGAGCAAAGTCTCAGCATCCTCGACCTGGCGAGCAAGCGGGTCGTCGAGGTCATCGAACCCGGCTTCCGGCCGGAGCTGATCCAACTCAACGCCGACGGCGACCTGCTGGCCGCGGCGGACCCGAAGAGCGGGCGCCTGCTGCTGGTCGGCCTGGATGACCCCGACCGGCGGCAGGAGATCGGCGGGCTGCCCAACCCCAGCGACCTGGTCTTCGACCGGGACGGCGAACGGCTCTTCGTCGCCAGCGGCAGCGAGAGCCGGATCGACGTGGTCTCGCTGGCCGAGGGCCGGGTGACCGGCAGGATCGAGTTGGGCGCCGAGCTGCCGGGCATCGCCGACCTGGTCCGGACCCCGGGCGGCAGCACGGCCCTGGCCCTGCACGGCCAGAGCGGCGAGGTCAGCGTCATCGACCTGCCGAAGGCCGAGCGGGTCGCGCAGCTGAAGGTCCCGGGGCCGGCCTTGCGCGGCTTTCCATCTGGTAACAGCCAGTTCTTCCTGATCCCCAACGGCCAGGACGGCAGCATCTCCTGGGTCTCGACCTGGACCCACCGCGAATCCGCCCGGCTGCCCGCACCACCGGACGTCCAGGGCATCAACCTGGGCATGTTCGACACCTTGGGCTTCGCGATCAGCCGCACGGGCCGCCAGGCCGTCGCCCTGGATCTTCAGCACTTCCGCCGGGTCAAGGCGCTCGACCTGCCCGGAACGCCCGAGACCGGCGTCTCCGCCGAGGCCGGCACCAAGCTCTACGTCGCGCTCAGCAGCAGCGACCAGGTCGCCGTCATCGACCTGAGGAACCGTCGGCTGCTGCATTTGATCGACGACGTCGGCGAGCAGCCCTGGGCGGTCAACCGCGCCGGCGGCCTCAGCTACTGCCACTGATAGAAGATCGCAGCTCTACTCCGCCGCGTCGGGGTGCTTGGCCTGCTGGTCGAAGAAGGAGGCGGTGGTCGGAAGCTGCGGCAGGGAGATGTCGTAGGCGATGCTGCGGATGCGACCGCTGCGCTCGCCGCGGACGATTAGGCCCTCGTGGCGATTCGGCATGGGGTTGGGCGACAGCGGGACCGCGTCCTCGGCACTGTAGACCGAGATGAAGAGGGTCCGGGGCCGGGCCGAGAGGTTCGGCGCCGAGCCGTGCAGCAGCCGGGTGTGCATCAGGCAGACCGCGCCGGCCGGGCCGGTGCAGAGTTCGGCCGCGGGCCGGCAGGTCGCGGCGATCTCCTCGTCGACCGCACCGGTGAAGACGCCGTCGTGCCAGAGCCCGTGCAGCGGCCCCCGGTGCGAGCCGGGCAGGACCTCCAGCGCACCGTTCTCGGCCGTGACCTCGTCGATCATCAGCAGCGCGGTGATCACGTCGTCGTTGCTATGCGGGGTGAAGAGGAAGTCCTGGTGCCACTTCACCTCGGTCTGGCCGCCGGGCAGCTTTGCGTTGATCTTGCTGTGGTGGAACTTGACGTTGGGCCCGATCAGCGCCGCGACGCAGTCGGTCATGCGGCTGTCGGTCATGGCCTTGTAATAGGCCTCGGAGACCTCGACCGGCGCGT
>JASJAL010000242.1 GCA_030067055.1 Kiloniellales bacterium
GCGGGCCCGCTCGATCATGGCGTAGGCGGCCTTGAGCCGCAGCGACCGCGGCCCGCAAAGCTCCAGCCCGATCATCAGGCCCTTGCCGCGCACCTCCTTGACGAACTCCATCGGCGCCAGGCGGGCGCGCAGCTCCGCCATGAGCCGGTCGCCCTGGGTCGCGGCGCGGGCGATCAGCCGCTCGTCCTCGAGGACGGTCAAGGCCGCGAGACCGGCAGCCATCGCCATGTCGTTCTTGGAGAAGGTCGAGCCGTGGACCACCGCCCGGTCCATGCGATCGAAGACCCGGTCGAAGACCTCGCGCCGGCAGGCGACCGCACCGAGCGGCACGAAGCCGCCGGACAGCGACTTGGCCAGGGTCACGATGTCGGGCTCGACCCCCCAATGCTCGCAGGCCAGGAAGCGGCCGCTGCGACCCATCCCGCTCTGGATCTCGTCGGCGATGAACAGCGTGCCGTGCTTGCGGCAGAGCCGCGCCGCGTCGGCCAGGTAATCGCCCCGGGGCAGGTTGACGCCCTTGCCCTGGATCGGCTCGACGATGAAGCCGGCGACCTCGCCCGAGGCCAGCGCCCGCTCCAGCGACAGCAGATCGTTGAAGGGGACCTCGATGCAGTCGTCCAGCAGCGGCTCGAAACCCTCGCGGTACAGGGGATCCCCGGTCACCGAGAGCGCGCCATAGGTCAGGCCGTGATAGCCGTGGCTGCAGTAGACGATGCGCCGCCGGCCGGTCGCGCAGCGGGCGAACTTCAGGGCCGCCTCGACCGCCTCGGCGCCGGAGCTGCAGAAGTAGTACTTCTCCAGCCAGGGCATGAAGCCGTTCAGCCGCTCGGCCAGCAGCCCGGCCAGCGGCGAGACGTCGAGCTGGACCATGCCGGCCAGCTGACCGTCCAGGACCTGCTTCAGCGCCGCGACGATGGTCGGATGGTTGCGGCCCATGGCGAAGACCCCGAAGCCGCTCAGGTGGTCGAGGTACTTCCGGCCCTCGCCGTCGTAGAGGTAGGCGCCCTCGCCCCGGACGTAGCCGACGTCGAAGCCGATGGTCTTGAGCACGCGGACCAGCTGGCCGTTCAGGTAGCGCTCGAAGAGGCCGTATTTCTCGGCGCCGCGTTCGCGGATCAGGTCTTCCAGGTCGAGCGGCATGGAAACGACCCCTTCCCCAAGCAGGCGCTACCAGGCCGCAACGGTAGCCCGCCGCGCGCCGATCGCAAACCTCGATTTCAAGTCGGCCGATCGGCCTCGCCGGCCTGGACCGCCGCGCCCGCGCCCGGCGCCCGCCGGCGCTCCCGGTGCAGCGGCCAGTATTTCTCCATGGTCAGGTAGGTGAAGGAGGCCGACCAGGTGATCATCAGCAGGCCGGCCAGGGATTCGACCCCGGTCATCAAGCGCAGGCCCTCCAAGGGATAGATGTCGCCGATGCCGAGCGTGGTGTAGCTGACCACCGAGAAGTACACCATCTCCTGCAGGGTCGAGATCGGCTCGCCGCCGAAGCTGCCCAGGCCCAGCCAGTGCAGGCCGATGTAGTAGCCGAAGGCCCAGAGCCAGACCTCCAGGGTGTGGGCGGCGAAGATCGCCGCCACCACGAAGAGCAGGCGCGGCCGGGGCGACAGGAAGGAGAGCTTGGGCGCCAACTCCGAGGTCAGCCGCAGCGCCTCGTAGTGAATCGCGATGGTCATCAGCACCAGCAAGGCCGTCACGGCCATGGCGACAAGCATGACGCGGCTCCTCTTTTCCCGTTCCCCGCTATCCGGGCGCCGGCGCGGCGCCGAATCCCGGCCTCTTGGCAGACAGCATGCGCCGCCCGCCCGGCAAGACAAGGGCCCGCGCCTGCGCCTTCGCGCCTTGACCCCGGCCCGGCCGGCCGACAGATTGCCCGCGAGATGCTGCAGATGGTCAAAGCCCGCCCCGAGATCCACCTCAAGCCCGAGGCGCACAAGCGCCTGCTGCAGGGCCATCCCTGGGTGTTCTCCAACGAGATCGTGATGGACGCGGAGGCCAAGGCGCTCAAGCCCGGCGCGGTGGTCCGCCTGATCTCGGCCGGCGGCGAGGCCCTGGGCACGGCGATCTTCAACCGCCGGCCGCTGATCGCCGCGCGCCTGCTGTCGCGGAACCCGGAGGCGGCGATCGACGAGGCCTTCTTGCGGCAGCGCCTGCAGGCCGCCCTAGCCCTGCGCGAGCGCTTTTTCGACCGGCCCTTCTACCGCCTGATCCACGCCGAGAGCGACGGCCTCCCGGGCACCGTCATCGACCGCTTCGGCGACTGCGTCGTGCTGCAGGTCAACACCGCCGGCATGGACCGCCTGCTGCCCGAGCTGCTGGCCGCGGTCGACAAGGTCCTGGCGCCCGAGACCGTGGTCCTGCGCAACGACAGCCCGGCCCGCGAGATGGAGGGCCTTGGCAGCGAGTTCCGGATCGAGAAGGGCGCGCTGGACGGCTCGGTCGAGCTGGTCGAGAACGGCGTGCGCTTCCTCGCCGACCTGCGCGAGGGTCAGAAGACCGGCTGGTTCTTCGACCAGCGCCGCAACCGGGCCCGGGTCGCCGCCCTTGCTAAGGGCGCAAGGGTGCTCGACCTCTACTGCTTCTCCGGCGGCTTCTCGGTCCAGGCCGCGGTCGCCGGCGCCGCCGAAGTGACCGGCGTGGACCGCTCCGAGGCCGCCCTCGACCTGGCCCGCCAGGCCGCCGCGCTCAACGGCGTCGAGGCGCGCTGCCGCTTCGAGAAGCGCGAGGTCCTGGTCCACCTCGGCAAGCTGGCCGAGCAGGGCGCGACCTTCGACATCGTGATCTGCGATCCACCGGCCTTCATCAAGTCCAAGAAGGACTACTGGCAGGGCCTCAAGGGCTACCGCAAGCTGACCCGCCTGGCGGCCCGCCTGGTCGCGCCCGGCGGCCTGCTCTTCGTGGCCTCCTGCTCGCACCACGCCGACCTGCCGGCCTTCACCCGCGAAGTCGGCCGAGGCCTGGCCGCCGCCGGCCGCGAGGGCCGGATCCTGGTGACCGCCGGCGCCGCCCCCGACCACCCGGTCCACCCCGCCCTGCCCGAGACCGCCTACCTCAAGGCCCAGCTCCTGGCCCTGGACTGAGATCCGGCTTGCGGCCCGCCGGCATCGCGATTAACTTCCCCGGCCCTGCGGAACCCCAGGCAAGGAGATCCGTCATGTCCAGGAAGCGCAAGCACCGCCTCTCCTTTTGAGGCCCCCACTACCGAAACCATGAGCAAGCGTCGGCGCGGCTTCCCGTCGGAAGCCCGGGTCAAGCGCGGCCTGCGCGTCGTCCACGGCGATGTCGAGCTGGTCGAGAAGCTCGGCCGCAACGACCTCTGCCCCTGCGGCTCGGGACGGAGGTTTCAAGCGCTGCTGCCTGAAATCCAAGCGCTACGACGGCGCCGAACGCGCCCATTACTTTTAGGGAGCGGTGAGCGAAGGGCGCCGCGCGTCCCTCACGCCACCTTCTTCTCCCGGCGCAAGGCGCGGCCCTGGCTGAGCGGCAGGGCGAGCTGGAAGCAGGTGCCCTCGGCGGTGCTCTCCTTGAGCCTGAGCTCGCCGCCGTGGGCGCGCAGCAGCTCGCGGGCGATCGCCAGGCCGAGGCCGGTCCCGCCCGGGGTGGTCGAGCCCTTGAAGGGCTGGAAGAGGTTCTCCCGGGCCCGCGGCGAGAGCCCGGGACCGTTGTCGGCGACCTCGACGATCAGGCGGCCGTTCTCCTGGGTGGCGCTCACCGCCACCGTCGTGGCGCCGGCCTGGAGCGCGTTCTGGCCGAGGTTGACGAAGACCCGGAACAGCTGGTCCCGGTCGGCCTCCATCTCGATGCCCGGCTCCAGGCGGCAGTCCCAGGCCGCGGCCTCGCCCTCGGCGGCCGGCAAGGCATCGCCGACGTCGTCCAGCAGGTCCTTGAGGTCGAAGTGCGAGAGCTCCAGGCGGATCGGTCCCTCGCCGGTGAAGTTCAGGGTCTGGGCGCAGAGCTTGACCGCCCGGTCGATGGCCGCGACCAGGGTCGGGGTCACCCGCCGCACCTCCGGATCGTCGCTGCCGGCCAGGCGGTCCGAGACCAGGCTGGCGGTCGCCAGGATGTTGCGCAGGTCGTGGTTGATCTTGGTGACCGCGGTGCCCAGGGCGGCCAGGCGGGTCTTCTGCTGCAGCGCGCCGCGCAGGCCCTCCTGCATCCGCGCGAGCTCGCGCTCGGCCAGGCCGACCTCGTCGCTGCGCTCGGAAGGCTGGATCACGTTGTGGACGTCCTCCGGGTCGTCGCGAAAGGCGATCATGGCTCCGGTGATGTCGCGCAGCGGCCGCACCGTCAGGCGGTGCAGGCTGAGGTAGACCAGGGCCGCGGTGAACAGCGAGATGACCAGCGACAGCGCCAGGATCCGCTGCGAGTAGCCGAACATGGCCGCCCGCAGCGGCGTTTCCTCCAGCACCACCTCGACCTGGAACCGGGGGTCCTTGGGCGAGGCGCCCATGACCCGCAGAACCCGGCCGTCGCCGGCGGCCATGGCGACGAAGGCGTCGCCGATCAGGCTGAAGAAGCCGCTCCGGTTCAGGTCGTAGCTGGTGTCGACCGGCCCGGGCGATTCGATCATCAGCATCAGCTTCTGGCCCTCGGGCTTCTTCAGGCCGACGGTGTAGGCGCCGACGTGGGTCAGCAGCTCCTGCTCCAGGGACGCCGAGACCATGTTGTCCGGGGTCGCCTCCAGGGCCAGGATCGCCAGGTGGCCCGCGGCCAGGCGCTCCTCCAGGTAGCTCAGCCGGTAGCGGCCGATCGAGGGCGCGTAGATCAGGACCTCGGCCAGCATCACGAAGAAGATGGTCAGGACCAGCAGTCGTGCCGAGAGGCTCTTGGCCCAGGGCGGCAGGCTGAGTTTCGGCACCGTCATGGCGGGAACTATACCATGTCCCCGGCGTCCCGATAGGAGAGGAAGGCCCGGCGCCCTGGCCGTCGAGCTACCTGGCCGAGGGGTCGGAAATCCGGAAAAATCCGGCGCGATGGGCCTCTACGATAGAGAGGGAGCGGCTCGTAAAGTTGCCATCGCGCCGACCGCTTGGGGTGCGGATAAAGGCGTGTGGGCCGGGTCGGCCCGCCGTGCAGGGAGGCGCTGCCGCGCGGGGTTTCGGTTACGGTCAAGTCGCGGCCAAAGCGCTGTTCCAAGGCTAGAAGTATGACCGGCTGCCGCCGCCGCCTCGAATCACGAGGCCGCCGCAAGGCTTCAACTCTGCGTGAAGCTTAAGGGCGCCGTCCCGGCGCCTCGGCACACAGAAGTTGGTTCTCTCTCGCCGTCATGCCCGGACTTGATCCGGGCAGCCATCGAGACGCGGCGCCATGGATGGCCGGATCAAGTCCGGCCATGACAGTGGGGGGAAGCTACCCTTCGCGAGATGATCCGCCAGCAAGGAGCTTGCAGCCCGTGTCCGGGGCCTATCCGAAGACCCTCAGAAATCGCACCAGGCGGCGGGTGCGGGCGCTGAACAGCGAGGGCGTGTAGAAGCCGCCGGCGGCCCGCTTGCTGACCTCGCTGAAGGTCGGATAGGGCGCGACGGCCTGGGCCAGGGCGCCGATCTTCAGGCCGGCCGAGATGGCCAGCACCCAGGGCAGGATCAGCTCGCCGGCATGGGCGCCGACGATGGAGCAGCCCAGGACCTTGCCCCGGTTGCTGGTCACCGCCTTGACCAACCCTTCGGTCCGGCGCTCGGTCTGGGCCCGGTCGTTCTCGGCGAAGGGCCAGCGCAGGATACGGATCGCGCCGTGGCTGTCCCGGGCCTGGGCTTCGGTCAGCCCGACCTGCGCGACCTCCGGCTCGGTGTAGGTGACCCAGGGCACCGCCGAGGTGTCGGCCTTGGCCGGCAGGCGGAAGAGGATGTTCTTCAGCGCCACGCCGGCGTGGTAGCCGGCGACATGGGTGAACTGCAGGCCGCCGGCCACGTCGCCGATGGCGTAGACCTTCTTGTTGCTGCTGCGCAGGCGCCGGTCGACCGTGATACCGCGGCGGTCGTAGACGACCCCGGCCGCTTCCAGGTCGAGGCCGTTCACGCCGGGCTGCCGGCCCGCCGCAACCAGGAGCCGGTCGCCCTCGACCCGGCCGGGCTCGCCGTCGCGCTCGAAGTGCACAACGATGCCGTCGCCTTCAGCCTCGACACGGGTGACCCGGCTGTCCTCGAGGAGCTCGACGCCGTCGCGGCGCAGCGCCTGGCGCAGCACCGCCACCGTCTCCGGCTCGTCCTTCGGCAGGATCGAGGCCATCTCCAGGATCGCGACCTCGCTGCCCAGGTGGCGGAAGGCCTGGCCGAGCTCGCAGCCGATCGCCCCGCCGCCGATCACCACCAGGCGCTTCGGCCGCTCGGTCAGGTCGAAGGCGGTCTCGTTGGTCAGGAAGGGCACGTCTTCCAGGCCCGGGATCGGCGGCACCAGCGGGGTCGAGCCGGTCGCGACCACGAAGCGCCGGGCCTGGATCCGCAGCCCTTCGGCGACCAGCTCCCGCGGCGAGGTGAAGCGCGCCTCGGCCTTGACCACCTTGACCCCCAGGCCCTCGAAGCGCTCGACCGAGTCGACCGGGGCGATCCCCGCGATCACGCCGTGGACGTGGTCGTGGACCCGCTGGAAGTCGATCCCCGGGGCGGCGTAGTCGACCCCGAAGGGCGAGGCCCCGGCGCCGGCGGCGGCTGCCTTACCGGCGGCGAGCAGGGCCTTCGAGGGCACGCAGCCGTAGTTCAGGCAGTCGCCGCCCATCTTGTCCTTTTCGATCAGGACGACCTCGGCGCCCATCTGCGAGCCCCCGGCGGCGACCACCAACCCGGCCGAGCCGGCGCCGATGACGCAGATGTCGGGTTTCAGCACCTCGGTCATCCAGGTCTCCTCAGCCAAGCCAGCGACAACTCCGGCTCAGTTCTGGCCGGAGTGGCGGGTGATCGTCTTGCGCGCCTTGAGGTGGCGGTAGATCACGGGAATTACGGCCAAAACTGCCAGTCCGACCAGGGGTCCGAGGACGGAGGGCGACAGGACGATGTCGAGGTTGGGATCCTCGCCGGCGTCGATCACCGCGCCCAGGCCATGCCCGACCCAGGTGTAGACGATGCTCCCCGGAATGATCCCGAAGAACGTTCCGATGCTGAAGATCCGCAGGGGCACGCCGAGCAAGGCCGGGACGAAGTTGACCACGAAGAAGGGGAAGAGCGGCACCAGGCGCAGGACCAGCATGTAGCTCAGGGCGTCCTCGCGAAAGCCGTCCTCCATTTTGCGCAGCGCCGGGCCTGCCCTGGCGTGCAGCAGGTCGTAGAAGGCGGTCCGCGCGGCGATGAAGAGGACGATGGCGCCGAGGGTGGCGCCGACCACGCTCAATGCGGTACCGCCGGCCAGGCCGAAGAGGAAGCCGCCGGTGATGGTGACCAGGGCCGCAACCGGCAGGGAGAAGGCAACAACCACGACATAGACCAGGACGTAGATCGCGGCCATCAGGACGGCGTTTTCGGCGACCTGCTGGGACAACCAGGCGCGTTGGGTCTTGAGGGTCTCCAAGGTGACGTAGTTATGCAGGTCGAAGGCGAAGAACAGGATCAGGCCGGTTGCGAGCACGGCGATGGGCAGCAGTCGGCCGGGGCTGAAACGGCGGCCTGGCCTGTCATCCGGCGAGGGCATGCCGGACGTCCTGACGGGAAAGACTGGATTGCGCTGCCATTGCGCCGAAGCTTTCCGGACTCGGCACCCGGAGTCCACCCAAATCCACGGTCGCTCTCGCATCGGCACCCTTCGCCCGCGCCCGGCCCGCCGGCCCGTACTGGCGCAGGAATCCGCCGCTTCGGAGCCGTTGACAGGGGCCGGGTCGCCCCGTATACAGCCCCGTCATTCGCAAGAAAAGATCCCGTCGACGGAGTAACCCTCGTGAAGCGCACCTATCAGCCCAGCAAGCTGGTCCGCAAGCGCCGCCATGGCTTCCGCGCACGCATGGCCACGGTCGGCGGCCGCAAGGTGCTGGCCCGCCGCCGCGCCAAGGGGCGCAAGCGCCTGTCCGCCTGAGCGCCATGGCCGCGACCCTCGGGCGGCTCAAGCGCCGGCCCGACTTTCTGAGGGTTGCCGGCAGCGGCCGAAAGTGGGTCACGCCCGGGCTCATCCTTCAGGTCGCACGCCGCAGCGCCGCCGGCAAATCGGATGCCGGCCCAGGTGGCCCGCAACCTGACCGCCCACAAGAGGACGGCCCGGGGCAGGTCCGGGTTGGGTTCACGGTCAGCCGCAAAGTCGGCAACGCGGTCGCCCGCAACCGCGCCCGGCGCCGGCTGAAGGCCGCCGCCGAGGAGGTTTTGCCGCTTGCCGCGGAGCCCGGCTGCGATTACGTGATTATCGGCCGCGGTGGAACCCTGACCCGGCAGTGGCCCGCCCTTAAGCGGGATCTGGAATCGGCGCTGCAGGGGCTGGCCCGGCGCCGCGGCCCGGAGCGCCGGCCGAAGCGGACCCCGCGATCGAGCGGCGGCCGGGAACGGGAAGGCGGAAGGAGACGCTAAGCCGATGAATCCGCTGCGCGGCCTATTGCTCGCCCTGGTCGGAGTCTACAGGTACGGCATCTCGCCCTTCCTGCCCCCCTCTTGCCGCTACTGGCCAAGCTGTTCCTGCTATGCCCAGGAGGCGATCGGGCGCCATGGCGCGTTCAAGGGCGGCTGGCTGACGCTCAAGCGGCTGGCCCGCTGCAACCCCTGGGGGGGCTGGGGCTACGACCCGGTGCCGCCGCAGTGCGAACATCAAGGACGGCAGTAACTCGCTATGGGATCCGCAGAACAAAAGAACCTGATCCTGGCGATCGTGCTCTCGGTGGCCATCCTCTTCGCCTTCCAGCTGATGCAGCCGCCTCCGCCCGAGCCGGGACCGGAGGTGGCGCAGACGCAGACCGCGGAGCCCGGGGCACCGGCGGTGGCCGACCCGGATCTGCCGGGGGCGACCCCGGCCGTGCCGTCGGACACGCCGGGCGACGCCAAGGTCCAGGAACGAACGGCCCTGCTGGAACAGACGCCGCGCGTCGCCATCGAGACCCCGGCCCTTTCCGGCTCGATCTCCCTGGTCGGCGGGCGGATCGACGATCTGGTGCTGAAGCGCTACCGGGAAACCCTGAACGAGAACAGCCCCCAGATTGAGCTGATGCATCCCATCGGGACCGCCCGGGCCTACTTCGCCGACTTCGGCTGGCGTCCGCTACAGAGCGGGATCGCGGTACCGGATGCCAACACGTTATGGGAGGCCACCGGCGCGCGGCTCGAACCGGGCCGGCCCCTGACCCTCTCCTGGGACAACGGCCAGGGCCTGCGCTTCGAGCGGGTCTTCGAGATCGACGAGAACTACCTCTTCACAGTCACCCAGCGCGTCGTGAACGAGTCCGGAGAGGACACCGCCCTCAAGCCCTATGGCCGGATCTCCCGCCGGGGCACGCCGGAGACCCTGGGCTTTTACATCCTTCACGAGGGCCCCTTGGGCGTGCTCGAGGGCACGCTGGAGGAACTCGACTACAGCGACCTCAAGGACGAGGCGGTGAGCGGCCAGACCAAGCGCGGCTACAACAAGTCCAAGGGCGGCTGGCTGGGCATCACCGACAAGTACTGGCTGGTCGCGCTGATCCCCGACACCCGACAGGAGTTCGAGGGACGCTTCGTCTACAACGGCACGGCGGGCTTCGACAAATACCAGGCCGACTTCCTCCGCGATGCGCTGACGGTGCCGGCCGGGGGCGAGGTCGTCGCGACCACCAACCTCTTCGCCGGCGCCAAGGTCGTCGAATTGATCGACGCTTACGAGCAACAGCTCGGGATCGACAAGTTCGACCGCGCGGTCGACTTCGGCTGGTTCTACTTCCTGACCAAGCCGTTGTTCTACCTGATGAACTACTTCTACAACCTGCTCGGCAACTTCGGCCTGGCGATCCTGGCGCTGACCGTCGTGATCAAGCTCGCCTTCTTCCCGCTGGCCAACAAGTCCTACCGGGCCATGGCCAAGATGCGCAACCTGCAGCCCGAGATGGTCAAGCTGCGCGAGCGCTTCGGCGAGGACCGTCAGCGCCTGAATCAGGAGATGATGGAGCTCTACAAGCGCGAGAAGGTGAATCCCATGGCCGGTTGCTTGCCGGTGCTGATCCAGATTCCCGTCTTCTTCGCGCTCTACAAGGTGCTCTTCGTCACCATCGAGATGCGCCAGGCGCCCTTCTACGGCTGGGTTCGGGACCTTTCGGCGCCCGACCCGACCTCAATCCTCAACGGCTTCGGGCTCCTGCCCTGGGGCATCCCGGACCTGGGTATCCTGGCCTTCTTCTCGATCGGCGTCTGGCCGCTCCTGATGGGCCTGACGATGTTCCTGCAGACCAAGTTGAACCCGCAGCCGGCGGATCCGGTCCAGGCCAAGATCTTCACCTGGATGCCGATCTTCTTCATGTTCCTGCTGGCCCAGTTCCCGGCCGGCCTGGTCATCTACTGGACCTGGAACAACGTGCTGTCGATCATCCAGCAGTACGTCATCATGAAGCGGGCCGGCGCCCAGATCGGCGGCAAGGCTCAGCCCGTGACGCCGTCGGGATCGGCGCCGGACTCCTCCGCGAACAGCGGCGAGGCGGCGGCCGAGTCCGAGAGCGAGGACGACGAGGCGACCGAGCCCGCCACCGCCTCGGCCCGGCAGACCCACTCCGCCGCCAAGAAGACCCGGAGCGCGCAGAAAAAACGGCGCGGCAGAAAGAAGAGGGGACCGCAATCCGAGGACGGCGACTTCCAGCCGGGCGACGCGCCGTCCCGACGCGGACGGGCCCGCGATCAAGACGACGGCGCCGGCGAAGCGGACCATCCCAACGGCGATTGACTCCCGGCTATGGCCCAGCCGGATAGAGAAGAAGGTACAAAGCCGGCGCTCGCCGACTTCGCGCGATGGCTCTTCGCCCAGGACTGCGGCCTGATCGTCTCGGCGGCCCAGGTCGCCCAGCTGCCGCCCACCGAACGGCCCGAGGTCGCCTTCGCTGGCCGCTCCAACGTCGGCAAGTCGAGCCTGGTCAACGCGCTCACCGGCCGCAAGACCCTGGCCCGGACCTCCAACACCCCCGGCCGGACCCGCCTGCTCAACTTCTTCGACCTGGGCGGACGCTTGACCCTGGTCGACCTTCCCGGCTACGGCTATGCCCAGGCCGGCAAGGCGGAGATTCGGCAGTGGACCGGTTTGACCCGGGACTACCTGCGCGGCCGGGTCGAACTGCGCCGGGTCTGCCTGCTGATCGATGCGCGCCACGGGGTCAAGGACAGCGACCGCTCGGTCATGAAGCTGCTGGACGAGGCGGCGGTGCCCTTCCAGGTCGTCTTCACCAAGGCCGACAAGGTCAAGCCGGGCGCCTTGGCTACGTTGCGGGCAGCGACCGAAAAGGAGCTGGCCGGCCACCCGGCGGCCTTCCCGGTCCTGCTGGCGACCTCCTCGATCAGCGGCGCCGGCATCGAGGCGCTGCGCGCCGCCCTGGCGGCGCTAGCCGAGGGCGCCCCGGAGGACGCCAGAGGAGAAGATCAGGGTGTGCAGGATGGCGGGAGCTGAACAGTGACCTACAAGAACTTCCCCCACGCAAAGCAGTGGCTGCGGACGGCGAAGACCCTGACCGAGGCCCTGCCCTACATGCGCCGCTACACCGGCCACACCTTCGTGGTGAAGTACGGCGGCCACGCCATGGGCGACGAGCGCCTGGCCCAGATCTTCGCCCGCGACATCGTGCTGATGAAGCAGGTCGGGATCCACCCGGTGGTCGTCCACGGCGGCGGGCCGCAGATCGGCAGCATGCTGTCGCGCCTCGGTGTCGAGAGCGAGTTCAT
>JASJAL010000243.1 GCA_030067055.1 Kiloniellales bacterium
CCAAGAACCTGCCGGTCGCTGCCGGCATCGGCGGCGGCTCGGCCGACGCGGCGGCGACCTTGAGGGGCCTCGTGCGGCTCTGGAACCTCGAGATCGCGGATGCGGACCTGCAGGCCTTGGCCCTGGAGCTCGGCGCCGACGTACCGCCCTGCCTGGAAAGCCGACCAGTCTTCGCGCGCGGAATCGGCGAGGTCCTGACCCCGGCGCCGCCGCTGCCGCCCTTTTGGCTTGTGTTGGTCAATCCCGGCGTGCCGCTGCCAACCGCCAAGGTCTTCAAGGGACGCCGCGGCGCGTTCTCCGAATCCGCAGCCGTCTGGGACGATCCGCCGCGCGATCTCGATGAGGTCTTGGATGTGCTCTATTGGAGCTGCAACGACCTGGAGCGCCCGGCCATCGAATTGGCGCCGACGGTCGGAAGCGCGCTCGCCGCCCTGCAGTCCTCCGAGGGCTGTCGGCTGGCCCGCATGTCGGGAAGCGGGGCGACCTGCTTCGGGGTCTTTGCGGCGGCCGGTTCGGCGGAGTCGGCGGCCGCCTCGCTGGCCTCGGCCCATCCGGACTGGTGGGTCGCCGCGGCGCCGGTCGGGGAGTGACCGGGCGGCGAGACCGGGTCTGCGAACTTGCGAAACGTGCGGTCCGGACGTAAGGTCCGCGCCGTCTGTAAAGGTGCTTGGGGCGTAGCCAAGTGGTAAGGCAGCGGGTTTTGGTCCCGCGATCCCAGGTTCGAATCCTGGCGCCCCAGCCATTCTTAACGATCTCCGATTCGGATCATCCGGTGCCCGCTCGGGTCCGCGCGGGCCGATGCCGCGGACGTTGGAACGGTGGCTCCAAGGCCTCGCCGTCGCCCTCCGCCAAGGTCCTGATCGCCCTTATGGACGGACCCTGCGCCCGGCCAATTCTCGGCCCCGAGCACGATCCGCGCGCCTTGCCGCCGACGCTCCGCATCTTGATTCGATGCTGCCTGGAGGGGCTGCGACGGCGGGGTGGGGGAGCCGCGCCGCGGGCCCGGACCGGAGCTCGACCAGGTCCCTCGATCACCCCGCTGATGGCCCCAAGGATCGGGCCTTTGGTGGCCGCAGAACCTCGATTTTTCTGATTGGAATTCTTCTAAATAGGTACCCACGGGTGACTTTAGAACAATTCCAAGTGGTACCCACGAGAAAGTCCCCAGCTCTTGGAAGTCAATGCGAGCTTCGAAGGACTGTGCATAAGATATTGTAAATCATTCTTTAATATCCTCATCTGTCGCGCGAGTTCGGCGCGATCCGGTTGCGGAGATTCGTCATGTGCTTGTTGGTGCCGTTAAGAGGCCAAGCAAAGGTGCCAGATCCGGGTGCCGCCCGCGTCCGCGGCCCGCTCCGACCCGCGCCGGGCCTTTCGGCGCTCCCTTCGGCGGGCCGCATGTGCCATCCTGCCGGCCGGCCGCTGGCAGTGAAGGACCCTATTTCATGACCTCAGTTTCCGATGTGCTCAGCTTCTGGTTCGCGCCCGAGATGGCCCCGCGCTGGTTCGCCAGCGATCCTGAATTCGATGCCGAGGTCAGCTCGCGGCTGGGTCCGGCTGCCGAGGCAGCGGCCCGCGGTGAGCTCGATGCTTGGGCGGAGAGTCCGGAGGGCGCCCTCGCCCTGGTGCTGCTACTCGACCAAGTTCCGCGCAACCTTCACCGCGGCGACCCGCGCGCCTTCAACGGCGATGCCGCGGCCCGCGCGGTCACGCGGCGGGCGATCGAGGCGGGTTTCGACCGGGAGCTCGAGCAGGCGCAGCGGCTGTTCCTCTATCTGCCCTTGGAGCACAGCGAGGCGCTGGCGGACCAGGAAGACTGCTGCCGCCTGGTCGAAGAGCTGACCGACAATCCGGACTGGGCGGACTACGCCCGGCAGCACCGCGACATCATCACCCGCTTCGGGCGCTTCCCCCATCGCAACGCCATCCTGGGCCGGGAGTCGACGGCAGCGGAACAGGAGTTTCTAAGAGAACCCGGCTCGTCCTTCTAAGAGCTCTCGCCCTCCGGGACCTCCCGGACGGCGGCGATCGATCCGGACCGAGGCCGCGTTGCCGCTGCTGGGGCTGGCGCCTTGGGTTCGGCGAGGGCCTCCGGCAGGTCGCCGACGGACCTGACGTGCAGATCGCGCTGCGGGAAGGGGATTTCGATGTTCGCCTGCCGGAAGGCTTCGTCAATGGCGAAGCGCAGCTCGCTGGGCACGACCAGGAAATAGTCGACGTCGCTCAGGAAGCAGCGCAGCTGGAAGTCCAGGGAAGAATCGCCGAAGTTCCGAAACACCACGTAGGGTGCCGGCTGTTTCAGTACGTGGGAGTTCTCAGAAGCACAGCGCAGCAGGATTTCCCGTACTTTAGAGGTCTCGGAGCCGTAGGCCACGCCGATGTCGATGATCACCCGGCAAAGCCGATCCTTGTGCGTCCAGTTGCCGACCGCGCTGGAGATCAGCTCCGAATTTGGGATGATCACGGATTGCCGGTCGAAGGTCTCGATCTCGGTGGCGCGCACCGAGATCCGCTTCACCGTCCCCTCGTGGGCACCGATGATCACCCAGTCGCCGACCTTGACCGGCCGCTCGACCAGCAGGATCAGGCCGGAGACGAAGTTGTTGACGATCGCCTGCAGGCCGAAGCCGATGCCGACCGAGAGCGCACCGGCGATGATCGCCAGGTTGGAGAGGTCGAGCCCCAGTGCGTTGATACCGATCAGCGCCGCGATGGCGAAGCCGACGTAGCCCAACGCCATCGAGAGCGAATGGCGGACGCCGATGTCGAAGCGCGTGCGCGGAAAGACCTTCTCGTTCAGGGCCCGCTGCAGCATGCGGGTGACCGCCACGACCACCAGGAAAACGATGACCGCAGTTACGATCTCGGCCAGCGAGATCTTGACGTTGCCGATCTTGAAACCGGAGAACAGGGCTACGATCCAGTTCCAGAGATCGTCCCTCGGCACGCCCCAGACCAGGAGGGCCACCGCGATGCCGAAGCCCCAGCCGGCGATGTCGAGGGCGAGGCGGAACCAGAACTTCAGTACGGTCCTGGTCTGGTACTTGAGCTCCAGGTGGTCGCTGACCATCTTGGCGCGCACGGCGGCGCCGATCAGTTCCCGCCCCAGGCCGCGCAGCAGAAAGATGCAGGCGACCAGACCGCCGCTGAAGATCAGGTTGTTGCTCAGATAGCTGCCGAGGTCGGCGTAGCCGAGCAGCGAGGCCGCGATCGAGGAAATCGCAATCACTGCGGCCAGGCGCCGGGCGATCCTCCAGGCCCGGCGCCGGCGGTCGGGCACCTCCTCGGCCTCTTCCTCGGCCCGATCATCGTCGGTCTCCGGCGCATAGCGCCAGAGCGAGGTTCGCAAGAGGGTCAGGACGACGATGGCTTCCAAGGTGGTGGTGAGGAAGCTGTAGAGGGATTCCAGCTCCAACGAGATCGGCAGCGATTCCGTCGACCATAGGAAGAACAGGTCGAAGGAGAAAATGGCGGCCAGCAGAGTGATGCGATTGCTGATCCGCCGCGCGTTGTCGGGCAGGAGAGGCAGGAGCCGCCAGGCCGGCAGGTCGGGCGCCAGGACGGCCCGCGGCAGGGCCGCGGCGACTACGAAGACGATCAGGGCCAGAAACAGGCTGCGGGCCATATCGCCCAGCAGGCCGGTCAGCAGGCTGTCCGGAGCGGTGCTGCGATACAGGAAAGCGGCCAGGATCAGAGCTGGAATCGCGCCGTCGGCCAAGCCCTTGCCGATTCCGGCAAAGAGGCGGCGGCTGTAGCTTGGGTCCAACTCGGCCGGATCGCGCTTCAGCCAGCGCAGCAGGAAGTATCGCAGTGCGGCGCCGAAACCGATCGCCACCAATCCGCCAAGAAGCAGCATGCGGTAGAACAGGAAGTCGCTGCGCTGCTCCAGGCTCAGGGTGTCCCACCACAGCCCGGGCGCGGCGGCGAGCTGACGCAGGACCACAAAACCCTCCGGAACCGCCGCGGTGATGATGTCGGGATCCAGGGGCAGGCGGACCCGCCTGGACAGCTTGCGGACGGTCTGGGCCCGAAGCAGGGCGCCGATCCGGCGGTCCAGCTGGTTGGACTTGGTGATGACCAGCTCGCTCTCCTTGATCCGAGCGTCGAGCTGGGCGATCTCCGTCTGGAAGATTTTACGTTGCTCGGCGATCACCTCCGCCTCGGGCGTCTCGCCCTCCGCCGGTGCGGGCCCTAGAGCCGCGAGCCGGGTCGTGATTCGCGAGAGTTCGATTTCCGCCTCGGTGATCGCGATTCCGGCTGCCGCCCGCACCGCGGCTAGACCTTCCCGGATTTCGTTGGCACGATTCTCGGAAATGGTCGGGCCCGTGCTCTCGGATTCGGCGGTGGCCACCGCGAGATTCCAGGCCTTGAGCCGATCCTCGAAGGTGACCACCTCGGCCGTTGCCCTGGCCGCCTCCTCGGACGACGGCTCACCGGCCGGCCTTGGGTCCAAGCCGGCGGCCGGTACGGCCAGGAGCATTACCAATGCCAAGCCCGCGACGGCAAAGGCACTGCGACGCGCAGGCGCAGACAGAATCCCGGCGAAAGCGCTCGTTCCGGACACCCCACGGATCCCCAAAATCTACCTCCACCCCCAGGCGCCCGGCGGCGGGCCGCGCCGCCGGTCGCCTGAGATCATGACATAGAGGAAGGAAGTAAGGCGAGCCAGGGGAATCCTGCGGCCGACCTTTGGGCTTTGGCCGCTTTCGAAGCGGCCTCAGGCCCGCCCGTGCGGCGCCGAGAAGTCGATTTCCGGGCCCCTGGGGACGATGCCGGTCGGGTTCACGCTGCGGTGGCTGGCGTAGTAGTGCTGCTTGATGTGGTGCAGGTTCACGGTCTTGGCGACGCCGGGGACCTGGTAGAGCTCCCGGGTGTAGTCCCAGAGATTGGGATAGTCGACCAGCCGCCGCAGGTTGCACTTGAAGTGGCCGTGATAGACCGGGTCGAAGCGGAGCAGGGTTGTGAAGAGCCGCCAGTCGGCCTCGGTGATGACCTCGCCCGCGAGGTATCGCTGCCGGCCGAGCCTGCCCTCCAGCTCGTCCAGGGTCTCGAAGAGCTCGGCGAAGGCCTGGTCGTAGGCGGACTGGGTGGTCGCGAAGCCAGCCTTGTAAACGCCGTTGTTGACCCGGTGGTAGATCGGCTCGTTGACCGCCTCGATCTCGCTGCGCAGGGCCTCCGGGTAGAAGTCGACCTCGGCGTCGCCCCATTCGTCGAAGGCGCCGTTCAGCATGCGGATGATCTCCGCCGACTCGTTGCTGACGATGGTGTTGCTCTGCTTGTCCCAGAGCACCGGCACCGTGACCCGGCCCGTGTAGTCCGGCCTGGCGGTGGTATAGACCTGGTGCAGGAAGTCTTTGCCGAGAACTCTGTCGCCGGTCGTGGCGTCATCGCCGTCCTGATTGCCGAATTCCCATCCGTTCTCCGCCATGTGCCAGTGCACGACGTCGACCGAGATCACCTGTTCCAGGCGCTTGAGCTTGCGGAAAATGAGGGTCCGATGGGCCCAGGGGCAGGCCAGCGAGACGTAGAGGTGGTAGCGCCCGGGCTCGGCCTTGAAGCCGGAGCTGCCGTCGGCCGTCACCCAGTCGCGAAAGGCGCTGTCGCTGCGCTGGAAGCGGCCGCCGCTCTTCTTGGTGTCGTACCACACGTCGTGCCAAACCCCGTCAACCAGCTTGCCCATCTTTCCGTCTCCTTTCGTGTTCGCCCGAAGCCTTGCGGTTTGCGTGTTTCCCCCGGGTGCCAAAGCGCCGTCGCCGTGCTATCACCGCCCGTCGAGACAGAAGCCAACGGCGCCAATGGCCGCCGTGTTTGGGGGCGGAAGCTTGGTCAAGGGCGTCAGGGAGACGATCGTCTCCGGCATCAACCGGCGATTCTTCTACGGCTGGGTCATCGTCGGCGCGGCGAGCCTGGGCATCCTCGCCTCCGGGCCCGGCCAGTCGCACACCTTCTCGGTCTTCGTCGGACCCATCGGCGAGGACCTCGGGATCTCCAGCGCCTCGATCGCCAGCGCCTACGGCCTGGCGACCCTGGCCGCCGCCTTCCTGCTGCCGCAGATGGGCCGCTTCATCGACCGCTTCGGGCCGCGGCGCATGCTGGGGGTGGTCGTGATCCTGCTCGGCCTGGCCTGCGCCTTCTTCGGTGCCGCCGCGAACTTCCTCTGGCTGGCGGTCGGCTTCGGCCTGCTGCGCTTCCTTGGCCAGGGCTCGCTGATGCTGGGCTGCGCCAACCTGGTCTCGCAGTGGTTCAGCCGCAGCCGCGGCCTGGCCATGAGCCTGATGGCCTTGGGCTTCGGCATCTCCATGGCGATCCACCCGCCGCTCTCCGAGGCGCTGGTCGAGGCGATCGGCTGGCGCCAGGCCTGGGTCGTGCTCGGGCTCCTCACCTGGCTGCTGATGCTGCCGGCGGTCCTGCTGCTGATTCACGACAAGCCTGAGCCGCTCGGCTTGCGGCCCGACGGTCGGGGCCGGAACGATGCGGCGGCCGAGGCCGAGCCGCCGGAGGAGATCACCGGACTGACCCTGGAGCAGGCGCGGCGCGAGCCGGCCTTCTACATCATCTCCTTCGGCTGGTTCGCCATCGCGATGCTGGTCACGACCCTGCACTTCTACCAGGTCTCGATCATGACCGCGCAGGGCCTCTCCAGCGAGCTGGCGGCCCGGGTCTTCCCGGTCTCGGCGGTCACCATGGTGGCCACCATGCCCCTGGTCGGCCGGCTCTTCGACCGCCTGCGCACCCGCGTGGTCTTCGCCATGGGCCTGCTGATCACCGCCGCCGGGCTGGTCGGCATTACCTTCGTCACCGACTGGGTGAGCGCGGTCCTCTACGCCCTGGTCTTCGGGCTGAACAACGCCTTCTCCATGACCATGTTCGGCTACCTCTGGCCGCGCTACTTCGGCCGCCTGCATTTGGGCGCGATCCAGGGCACCGGCCAGATGATCGGCGTGGTCGGCGCCTCGCTCGGGCCGCTGCCGGTCGGCCTGGCCTTCGATTTCGCCGGCAGTGCCGAGCTGACCCTGCGCCTGCTGGCGCTCTACCCGGTCGCCGCCGCGATCGTCGCCCTGCTGTTCCTGCGCACGCCGCGGGAGGTGACCGGCAGCGAGCACCTGGAGTAGCGCTGTCATCCGAAGATGCTGAGGTCGAGGGTTACGCTGGGGCCCAGCCAGACCGCGTGGTCGCGATGGTCTGCCAGGTCGTCGCCGCTCTCCGGATGGAGGAAGACGGTCAGGCCCAGGCGGTTGAGCGCGAGCCAGGGGACGATCTCGGCAAAGATCTCCGGCGCAAAGGCGATCTGGTAGCTCCAGCAGGGGTGCGGGCCGACCGGCTTCTCGTGCCAGCGCCCCATCGCGACCGGAAATCGGGTCTCCACTGCCTCGCGGACTGCGCGCGCCTCCTCGCGCGTCCCGGCGTCGAAGTAGACATGGGCGTGGTAGCCGGTGATGCTCCCTGCGTCCTTGTCGGTCATGGTCATCGTCCTTTTCTTTCATCCTGCCCTGTGGACCGGGATCAGCCCAGGTCGGCGAGCAGGATCTCGGAGTCCTCCAGGGCGGTGATGGTGACCGCCTCGACCTGGGCGATGGCGATGCCGTCGCGGGCCTCGGCGGTCTGTCCTTCCACCTCGATCCGGCCGCTGGCCGGGACCAGATAGGCCTTGCGGCCCGGACCGAGTGCGTGAGTCACGCTCTGGCCGGCCTTCAAGGTCGCCCCGAGGATCGCCGCGTCCTGGTGGATCGGCAGCGGGCCCTCGGAATCGGCGGTTTCGTCTTCGGGACGGCCCGACGCCAGGGCGACCAGTTCGCCGGAGCGGTCGTCCTTGGGAAAGCGCCGCGCCTCCCAGCGTGGCCGGACGCCCGCGGTCGCGGGCTCGATCCAGATCTGGAAGATCTGGGTGGTCTCGTCCTCCAGGTTGTGCTCGGCGTGCAGGATCCCGGTTCCGGCCGACATGACCTGAACGTCGCCGGCCTCGGTCCGGCCCTGGTTGCCGAGGTGGTCCTGGTGGCTGATTGCGCCCTTGCGGACATAGGTAATGATCTCCATGTCGCGGTGGCGGTGCAGGTCGAAGCCGGTGCCGGGCTGGATCGTATCGTCGTTCCAGACTCGCAAGGGACCCAAGCCCATGCGCGACGGATCGTGGTAGCCGGCGAAGCTGAAGTGGTAGCGGGCTGCGAGCCAGTCGTTGTCGAAGCGGCCGAGCCCATCGAAGGGTCTGACTTCGATCATGATGGGTCTCCTTCGGGTTGCGGGATGCGGTCCTGTCGATTTCGCATCACCAAGCCATATAATTTGTTTCTCGTGTGATTATAATATGCTGGAATTTCAACTTACTGTTTCTTGAAGGAAACGATGGCACTGGAGAACCTGACCGGCATGGCGATCTTCGCCCGGGTCGTCGAGCTCAAGAGCTTCACGCGGGCGGCCAGCGAGCTTGGCATGACCAAGTCGACGGTGTCCAAGCAGATCGGCCGTCTTGAGAACCGCCTGGGCCTGCGGCTCCTCAACCGCTCGACCCGGCAGCTCTCGCTGACCGAGGCCGGCGCGGCCTTCTACCAGGGCTGCCGGCAGATGGTCGCCGAGGCCGAGCAGGCCGAGCAGGCGGTCTCCTTCCTGGCGGAGGCGCCCCGGGGCACGCTCTTCGTCAGCGCGCCGGTCTCCTTCGGCATCTTGCACATCCTGCCGGGCCTGCCGGACTTCCTGCGCCGCTACCCGGAGCTGCGGATCGAGGTGACTCTGAACGACCGGATCGTCGATCTGATCGAGGAAGGCTTCGACATCGGTGTCAGGATTCGAAAGCTGGATGACTCGGCCCTGGTCAGCCGTCGCCTGGCGCCCAGCCGCCGAGTCCTGGTCGCCGCGCCGGACTACGCGGCGCGCAACGGGCTACCGGGCCGGCTGGAAGATCTGGCGGATCACGAATGCCTGATCTATGCCTATCAGGTGGAGGGCGCGCTCTGGCGCCTGACCGGGCCGGGGGGCAATCGGGAGGTCAAGGTGGCGGGACGGCTGCGTGCGAACAATGGCGAAGCGCTGCTGGCGGCTGCGGTCGGCGGGGCGGGCATCGCCTTCCTGCCGACCTTCATCTGCGGCGACGCCCTGCGGGACGGCCGGCTGGTTCGGATCCTGCCGGGTTGGGCGGATGACGAGTCCGCGGTCAACGTGATCTGCCCGCCGGGCCGCAACCTGCTGCCCAAGGTCCGGGTCTTCATCGATGACCTAGTCGCGCGCTGCGCCGGTACGCCCTATTGGGACGAGGGCATCGCATGAACCAGGGCCCGGCCAGCTCGACCGCGGTTCCGGGACCGGATACTGGCGGTGGTCTGCTGTTGCCGCAGTTTGCGGTCGCCCTGGCCTCGGTGCTCTGGGGCCTGTGGTGGATCCCGGTCCGGGGGCTGGAGCAGCTGGGCCTGACCGGGAACTGGGTCAGCGTTGCGGTTTACGGTTTCGGTGCCTTGGCGCTGCTGCCCTTCGTGCTGCCGACTTACCGCCGCGTGATGCAGAACGCCGGCACCATCGCCGCGGCCGGAATCTTCTGCGGCGCGGCCCTGGCCTTCTGGAACCACGCCCTCCTGATCGGCGAGGTCGTCCGGGTGACCCTGCTGTTCTATCTGGCGCCGATCTGGGCGACGATTTTCGCTGCGATCTTCCTGGGCGACCGGATTACCCTGCGTCGGGCGCTGGCGATCGTCCTCGGTCTCTCCGGGGCCGCGATAGTGCTCGGATCGGGTCCGGGCGGCCTGCCCCTGCCCCGGGGCGAGGCGGACTGGATCGCGATCGCCGCCGGCGTGACCTTCGCGATTGCCACCACGATCATCCGCAAGGCCGGAGCGGGCAACTCCGTGCCCCAATCCTTCGCCACCGTCTCGAGCGCGGCCCTGGTCGCCTGGGCTCTGGCAGTGTTTCACCCGAGCGGCGCAACCATGCTTGCCGGCCCTGACCTGAATGCCTTGTACCTTGCAGCCGCGGTCGGGGTTCTCTGGCTGCTGCCGGCGCTCTGGTTGGTGCTCTGGGGCGCCGGCCGGATCGATCCCGGCCGGGTCGCGATCCTGTTGCTGCTGGAGATCGTCACCGCGGCGGTCTCCGCTGCGATCCTGACCTCCGAGCCCTTCGGCGTCCGCGAGGCTATCGGTTGCCTGCTGATTCTCGGGGCCGGGCTGGTCGAGGCCGTCGCCGGCCGCCCCTGGGCCCCGGGAGTTCTGTTGCGTTTCCGACGGCGCTGAACGCGGCCGGGGCGGCTACCACTCGATGGTTTCGATTTCCGAGAAATTGAGGGTGCTGCCGTCGGCATGGGTGATCTGGCCCGAAGCGTCCGGCGACAGGGTCAGGCTGTTCTCGTCCTGGTTCTCGATCGTCGCACCGCCGTGCAGGATCAGGGTCCAGTCGCCCTGGGTGTGGTCTCCGGTGACGTCCTGCAGCCGGATCCCGTCGGACCAGCCGGCGCCGCCCGACACGGTGTCCGTGCCGCCGTTGGCTCCGAAGATGAAGAGGTCGCTGCCGACCCCGCCCCAGGCCCGGTCGTTGCCTTCGCCGCCGGACAGCACGTCGTCGCCGTCGCCGCCGCTCAGCCGGTCGTTGCCCGCGCCGCCGGTCAGACTGTCGGCACCGGCATCGCCGTAGAGCAGGTCGTTGCCGTCGCCGCCGGTGAGGCTGTCGTCGCCGCCGCGGCCGTAGAGACGGGCGGTCGCGGCCATGCCGCTGGCGTCGAAGATGTCGTTTCCGGCGTTGCCCACGGCGGTCTCGATGCTTGCCGCGGCAACGTTCAGGTTGACGCCGGCGCTGCCTTGAACGTCGACCCGGTCGTTGCCGGTCCCGCCGTCGACGACCCCGTCCAGGGCATCGATGTAGAGGCGATCGTTGCCCGCACCGCCCCGCAGGTCGTCGGCTCCGGTGCCGCCGATCAGCCGGTCGTTACCGGCGCCCCCGGTCAGGCTGTCGGCGCCGGCCTGGCCGTAGATCAAGTCGTTGCCGTCGCCACCTGTGAGGCTGTCGTTTCCGTCGCGCCCATAGAGGCGTGCGGCCGAGGTCATGCCGCTGGCGTCGAAGCTGTCGTCGCCGGCATTGCCGACCGCGGTCTCGATGCTGGCTGCGGCCAGGTCGAGGGTCACGCCGGCGCCGCCCTGGACGTCGACCCGGTCGTTGCCGGATCCACCGTCGACGCTCGTGTCCTGGGCGTCGATGTAGAGGCGGTCGTTGCCGGCCCCGCCGAGCAGGACGTCGGCCCCGGCGCCGCCGATGATGCGGTCGTTTCCGTCGCCGCCGGCCAGGCTGTCGTTGCCGGCATCGCCGTAGATCTGGTCGTTCCCGAGACCGCCGGTGAGGCTGTCGTCGCCGCCGCGGCCATAGAGCCGAGCCGTCGCAGTCATCCCGCTGGCATCGAAGCTGTCATTGCCGGCATTGCCGACCGCGGTTTCGACGCTGGCCGCTGTCATGTCGAGGTTGACGCCGGCGCTGCCCTGAACGTCGGCCCGGTCGTTGCCGGTCCCGCCATCGACCCCAATGTCCTGGGCGTCGATGTAGAGGCGGTCGTTGCCGGCCCCGCCGAGCAGGACGTCGGCCCCAGTGCCGCCGATTAGACGGTCGTTTCCGTCGCCGCCGGCCAGGGTGTCGTTGCCCGCGTCGCCGTAGATCTGGTCGTTCCTGAGGCCGCCGGTGAGGGAGTCGTCGCCGCCACGGCCGTAGAGGCGGGCCGTAGCGGTCATGCCGCTGGCGTCGAAGCTGTCGTCGCCTGCGTTGCCCACCGCGGTCTCGATGCTGGCCGCGGTCATGTCGAGGTTGACG
>JASJAL010000244.1 GCA_030067055.1 Kiloniellales bacterium
AGCAGCGCCAGAAGCCGGCGGTTCATCCGGTCGGCCAGCCAGCCGAAGGGATACTCCAGCGCCACGCCGCCGAGGCCGATCAGGGTCAGCAGCAGCAGGCCCTGGTCCTGGCTCAGGCCCTGGGCCAGACCGTAGAGCGGCAGGAAGGCGGCGAGCACGCCGTCGCTGGCGGCCACCACCGCGCAGCTCAGCATGGCCAGCGGGGCCAGGAAGAGGTAGGCGAGCAGCGGCGCCGAGGGCTTGCCTTCGATAGCGGGCGCGACCCCGGCACCGAAGAGGGTCGCCAGCCCGGCGCAGAGGAGGATCGCCGCGCCGGCCAGGAAGGGTGCCCAGCCCTCGCTGCCGGCGGCCAGCAGGACCAGCGGGCCGAGGGCGTAGCCGCCGGTGACCGCGGCGCTGTAGAGGGCCAGCACCCGGCCGCGGATCCGGTCCTCGATCACCGTGTTGACCCAGGCCTCGCTCGCCACCCACATGACGCTGGCCCCGGCGCCGATCGCGAAGCGCAGCGGGAACCAGGCGTAGACGTTAGGAAAGACCGGCAGCAGCAGGAAGAAAACCAGCTGAAGGCCGATGGCGGCCAGCATCAGCCGGGCCGGGCCCAGGCGGCGCAGCAGAGCTGGAGCGAAGGGCGCGATGGCGAAGATCGCCACCGCCTGGCTGGCCGTGCTGAGCCCAATCAGGGTGCCGCTGACCCCCTGCCGGTCGAGGATCAGACTCAGCAGCGGCGTCGACAGGCTGTAGGTCAGGGTCACCGCAGCCATGGTGACCATGATCGCGATCAGGTTGCGGTGCAGCGGCGTGAGGCGCATTGCGGCTGGAAGTCCCCGGGCGCGGTCCCAGGACGAACCGCTCCGCCGCTCTAGCAACCGGCGGCGCCGGCTTCAACACAAGAAAGTCGAGAGAAACTTTGCAGGAAACCTAGCGCTTCGGCGGGGTCAGGCCACGCGGCGGCCGGGACGGCGGGGGTGGGCGCCGGGCGACCCCTCTTCAAAGAGCTCGGCCAGCTTCTCCATCATGGTGCCGCCCAATTGCTCGGCGTCGACGATGGTGACGGCGCGGCGGTAGTAGCGGGTGACGTCGTGGCCGATGCCGATCGCGACCAGCTGCACCGGCGAGCGGGTCTCGATGTATTCGATGACCTCGCGCAGGTGCCGCTCCAGGTAGTTGCCGGGATTGACCGAGAGGGTCGAGTCGTCGACCGGGGCGCCGTCGGAGATGACCATCAGGACCCGGCGCTGCTCGGGCCGGCCGAGTAGGCGGTTGTGCGCCCAGAGCAGGGCCTCGCCGTCGATGTTCTCCTTGAGGATGCCTTCGCGCAGCATCAGCCCGAGGTTCTTGCGGGCCCGCCGCCAGGGCGCGTCGGCCGGCTTGTAGACGATGTGGCGCAGGTCGTTCAGCCGTCCTGGGTTGGGCGGCTTGCCCTCGGCGATCCAGCGCTCGCGCGACTGGCCGCCCTTCCACATCCGGGTAGTGAAGCCCAGGATCTCGACCTTGACGCCGCAGCGCTCCAGGGTCCGCGCCAGGATGTCGGCGCTCATCGCGGCGACCGTGATCGGCCGTCCGCGCATCGAGCCGGAGTTGTCGATCAGCAGGGTGACGACGGTATCGCGGAACTCGGTCTCCAGCTCACGCTTGTAGGACAGCGAGTGCATGGGATTGACCACGACCCGCGCCAGACGGGCGGTGTCCAGCAGGCCTTCTTCTAGGTTGAATTCCCAGGCCCGGGTCTGCTTGGCCAGGAGGCGGCGCTGCAGGCGATTGGCCAGACGCGCGATGACGCCCTGCAGGTGGGAGAGCTGCTGGTCCAGCATCTTGCGCAGCCGGGCCAGCTCGTCGGTGTCGCAAAGCTCCTCGGCGCCGACCACCTCGTCGAACTGGGCCGTGAAGAAGCCATAGGATTCCGCGTTGGGGTGGTTCTGGCCGTCGTCGAAATGCGGTGGCCGGCCGGGATCGCCGGGCTCGTCTTCGCCGGCGCCGGGCATCATCTCGCTGTCCATCTCGGCGCTGGCGTCGTCCAGGCTGTCGGCCTCGCTGCTGTCGCCGCGCTCGCCTTCCAGCATGGCAAGGGTTTCGCCGCTGTCCTGCTCGCCGCCTTCGCTGCTCTCCTCGGCGGATTCGCTCTGGCCCTGCTGTTCCTCGCCCTCGGTCTGCTCCTCGCCGCCGCTCTCCTCCTCGCTGCCCAGATCGACGTTCAGGTGACCGAGCAGGCGGCGCACCTCGTCGGCAAAGGCTTCCTGGTCGTCGGCCAGACCGTTGAGGTTACCCAAGGCCTCCAGCACCCGGGCGTCGAAACTGGATCGCCAGCAGTCGATCATCTGCCGGGCGGCGGGCGGCGGCGCGATGCCGGTCATGGCCTCGCGGGCGAGCATGTGCATGACCTCGGACAGCGGCGCCTCATCCTGGGTCGTCGCCCGCGCCAGGCCCTGCTTGCGGTACTGGGTCTCGGTCGCGGCGTCGAGGTTCACGCCCACCCCGGCCATGCGGCGCATGCCCAGCGCCTCGCAGCGGGCCTGTTCGACCGCGTCGTAGATCTCGCGAGCGACCTGGGCGCCCGGACGCCGCCGGGCGTGCCGGGTTTCATCGTGGTAGCGCAGCCGCAGGGCGATGGCATCGGCTTCGCCGCGGGCCAGCGACCGCTCCTCGTCGGGCAGATCGCGGCCCGGGGCCGTGAGGCGGGCCTCCTTGCCGACCATGCCCTGGCCGCTGGGGGCGAAGCTGACCGTGATCTCTGGCTCCTCGGAGATCGCGCGCAGGGTCGCGCCGGTGATCCGCTTGAAGCGCTCCAGCGGGGATTCGTCGCGCGATCCGAGGTCCGTCATCGCGCAGGCTTCCTTAAACCAGGAGAGCCTTCGCCCCTTCGTCGACCAACTCGGTCCCGAAGCAGCGCTGGTAGTACTCGGCGACCACGGAGCGCTCGACCTCGTCGCACTTGTTGACGAAGGTCACGCGGAAGGCATAGCCAATGTCCTTGAAGATCTCGGCGTTCTCGGCCCAGGTGATGACCGTCCGCGGGCTCATCACCGTGGAGAGATCGCCGTTGATGAAGCCGCTGCGAGTCAGCTCGGCCAGGGCGACCATGGCAGCGATGGTCTTGCGGCCCTCGCCGGTGTCGTAGGCCGGCGTCTTGGCCAGGACGATGGCGACCTCTTCGTCGTGCGGCAGGTAGTTCAGGGTCGCGACGATGTTCCAGCGGTCCATCTGACCCTGGTTGATCTGCTGGGTGCCGTGGTAGAGGCCCGTGGTGTCGCCCAGCCCGACCGTATTGGCGGTCGAGAAGAGGCGGAAGGCCTCGTGCGGCCGGATCACCCGGTTCTGGTCCAGCAGGGTCAGCTTGCCCTCGACCTCCAGCAGGCGCTGGATCACGAACATCACGTCCGGCCGGCCGGCGTCGTATTCGTCGAAGACCAGGGCCACCGGGTGCTGCAGTGCCCAGGGCAGAAGGCCCTCGCGGAACTCGGTGATCTGCTTGCCGTCCTGCAGGACGATGGCGTCCTTGCCGATCAGGTCGATGCGGCTGATGTGGCTGTCCAGGTTGACCCGAATGCAGGGCCAGTTCAGGCGCGCCGCGACCTGCTCGATGTGGGTCGACTTGCCGGTGCCGTGATAGCCCTGGATCATGACCCGGCGGTTATGGGCGAAGCCGGCCAGGATCGCGAGCGTGGTATCGCGGTCGAAGCGATAGGCCTCGTCGATGTTCGGGACGTGCTCCTCGGCCTGACTGTAGGCCGGCACCTCCATATCGCTGTCGATGCCGAAGGTCTGGCGAACCGAGACCTGGATGTCGGGCGCGCCCATGCTATCGATGGGAGCGGCGGTGGCGTTATCAGCGGCCATTGGTCTTCCGTCGGATTACTGCATCGCTTGCTTCTGTGTTCAGGGGGAATGTAGGGACTTAGGCCGGGCTTGGCGAGCCGCTTTCACGCATAGAGGCGGCGCAGTTTGGCATAGGCCTCGTTGATCCGCTTCAGCCGCTCTTCGTTCTCCGGGTCGCCGCCGTTGGCGTCCGGATGCAGGCGCTTGACCAGCTCGATGTAGCGCGCCTTGATCTCGTCGAAGGCGACCGGTTGCTGCAACTCGAGCTCGGCCAGCGCCAGGTCCTCTTCGGTCTGTGGCCGCCGCCGTGGCGGCTCCGTGGCGCTGTCGTTGAAGAAGCCGAAGCCGTCGTGGATGTCATCTAAGCCCTTGGGTCCCGTGCCGACCCGCCAGCTCGGGCGGTTCCAGACCGTGTCGAAGCGCCGCTGGGCCTCGATCTCGTCCTCCTTCATGCCGGCGAAGAAGTCCCAGGCCTTGTTGTACTCGCGGATGTGCTCCAGGCAGAACCACTTGTACTCGCGCAGGCGGTCGCGCGACAGCGGGGCCGGATAGAGGCCTTCTTCGGCGCAGCCCGGCTGCGCGCAGCCGCGCTCGAACTCGCGGGGGCGCTTGAAGGGCTCGTTGACGGCGTCTGGGGTCGGCCTGGCCATGACTCGATTATGGTTGGGTGCCGATTGGCAGGCAAGCGGTGGGGCCTCTGCCCGGGCGTAGCGCGCGCTGCCGGCTTGACAGCCTGGCGCGCGGCTCCCCAGGTACACAGCCAGGACGGCAGCACGCGGAGGAATCGCCGGCATGGAGATGGCCAAGAGAATCGAGTCCAAGCTCACGGAACGGCTCGAACCGACTCGCCTGGAGATCGTCGACGACTCCGCGAAGCATCAGGGCCATGCGGGCTGGTCGCCCGGCGGCGAGACTCACTTCAACGTTCTGGTCGTTTCGGGCGCCTTCGAGGGACGCTCGCGGGTCGCCCGCCAACGCCTGGTCTACGAGATCCTCGCCGAGGAACTCGAGGAGCGGGTCCACGCCCTGCAGCTCAAGACCTTGACCCCTGCCGAAGCCGAAGGGCTCTGACCCGGTCCTCCGGTTCCATGCAGTAGATCTTGGGGCGCGAAACATCCCCGATTCTCTGCCCGGCCGGCTTAAGGAACTCTTTTCGGCCTCGCACTGACCGGCGCGGCTACTTCCCGGTGTAGAAGTCCGGCCAGGCTTTCTTGACGATCGGGCCGTCGCTGGCATAGGCGTGGCAGGAATCGATCAAACCCGGGCGTTTCGTGCTGGGGTTCTTGGCCGCTTTCCTGGCCAGGGTCGGGTAGAGGGTCTGAAAGGCCACGGTCGCCATGGCGCCCAGCATCTCGACCAGATGGGTGCAGCCCTCGGTCCCGCCCAGCCGCGCCCGGACCCGCTGGCGCCAGCCGGCGCCGATCCGCTCGCCCACGACCTTCTTGAAGTTGGGCGTGATCGCCGGGCAGATGGCATAGGGCCCGTCGTCGGTCACCGCCTCGATATCGTGGACCAGGAACTCCTCGTCGATGGTCAGGCGGATCCGCATGTTGTGGATCGGGTCGCCGGCTTCGATCCGGCCGCGGTGGTCGTTGTCGAAGCCGTAGGTCTTGGTGTCGACCAGGTGGCCCTCGATGTCCCAGAGGCCATCGGCCCGCCGGTAACCGCGAAAATCGTACTGCCGGGAATGCTGTTGCTCGCGCTCGACCGGAGGGGGCAGGGGCATGCGTGGGCTCGCTCTTTTTGCATCTGCGAAGAACCGCCGACTATAGGCGGCGGCCTTCGGTGGTCAAGCGCTGCCCGCCGCCCGACCCTTCTTTGGCGCGGGCTTCGGGGCCTGCGCGTCCTGCTGGGTGATGCGGATCGAGGTGATCTGGTTGCGCTCGCGGCCCAACACCTCGAAGCGCTTCTTGTGGAACACGAAGACCTGACCGACGTTGGGAATGGTCCGGGCTTCATGCAGCACCAGGCCGGCGATGGTCGAAGCCTCTTCGTCGGGCAACTGCCAGTCGAACTGCCGGTTCAGGTCGCGGATCGTAACGTCGCCGTCGACCACGATGCCGCCGTCCTTGGTGGGACGGACGCCCTCGATCTGGATGTCGTACTCGTCCGCGATCTCGCCGACGATCTCTTCCAGGATGTCTTCCAGGGTGACCACGCCCAAGACCTCGCCGTACTCGTCCACGACGATCGCGAAGTGCTCGCGCCGGGCTCGGAAGGCCTGGAGCTGGGACAGGAGGTTGGTCCCTTCGGGAATGAACCAGGCCGGGCTCGCGATCGCCGCGACATCGACGTTTTCGACACTCTCGGGCTGCTCGTGGAGGGCTCGGAAGAGCTGCTTGGCGTGCAGAACGCCGACGATGTTGTCGGGATCGTCGCGCCACAGCGGCAGGCGCGTAAAGGGGCTCGACAGCACGGCCTCCATTATCTTGGACTGGCTCTGGCCGATGTCGACGGTCCCGACCTTGCTGCGGTGGGTCATGATTTCCGAGACCTCGACCTCGCTGAGGTCGAGGATCGAGTGCAACATCGCGCGCTCCTGGCGGACCTCTTGCTGGTCGGCGACAAAGAGCTCGATGGCGCCACGCAGCTCTTCTTCAGCCAGGCGGCTACTGATGCCCGGATCGAGGCGAAGACCGAAGACCCGAAGCGTGCCACGGACAATGAGGTGAATCAGCTGGGTAACCGGCGCCAGCAGAGCGACAACCAGCCGCAATTGTGGGGAGATCGCCAGGGCCATCTTGTCGGCGTTATGGATGGCGTAGGTCTTCGGCAGAACTTCGGCGAAGATTAACACCATCAAAGTCATGACCAGGGTTGCGTAGGCCACCCCGGCGTCGCCGAAGAGCCGGATCAGCACGCTGGTAGCCAGGGCCGAAGCCAGGATGTTGACCAGGTTGTTACCCAGCAGGATGGCGCCGATCAGCCGATCCTTGCGTTCCCAGAGTTGGTCGACGAGGCGCGCCCGGCGGTTGCCCTCGCGCGACAGCTGGTGGATCCGTGCCCGCGACGATCCGGTCAGGGCAGTCTCGGAACCGGAGAAGAACGCGGAAAGGAAGAGCAGGACGACGATGGCGAGGGTCGGGAGAAGGAGTCCCTGGTCCATGGTTTCACGATCGCAGTTGCGCTGTTGATGGGATCGGGTCCGGTGTCTCAGGTGGCATCGCTATGGATGCCGCGCGCTGGGTTGGCATGGGCCGCTGGCGCTACCTTTGCTGTCTCATGCCGCCACGGCGCGGGTCAAGAGCTCGCGCACGGCCGCGGGCTCGACATCGCGGGCCAGGAAGGCCTGGCCGATGCCGCGCTGCAGGATGAAGGCGATGCGCCCGTCCTGGACCTTCTTGTCGTGCGCCATATGGCGCAAGAGGGTGTCCGGGTCGCGTGCACCCTCCGGCAGGCTTTCCAGGCCGGTCGGCAGGCCGACCGAGGCCAGGTGGCGCCGGACTCGGGCGGCGTCCTCGGCCGGGCAGAGCCCCAGCCGCACCGAAAGGTCGAAGGCCAGGACCATGCCGATGGCCACCGCCTCGCCGTGCAGCAGGTCGCCGCCGTAGCCGACCTCGGCCTCCAGGGCGTGGCCGAATGTGTGGCCCAGGTTGAGCAGGGCTCGTTTTCCCCGCTCCCGCTCGTCCTCCGCGACGATGGCGGCCTTGGCGGCGCAGGCGGTCAGCACGGCGTGGCGCCGGGCCTCGGCATCGCCGGCAATGAGGGCGGACCCCTTGGCCTCGAGCCAGGCGAAGAAGTCGGGATCGTTGACCAGGCCGTACTTCACGACCTCGGCGTAGCCGGCCAGAAGTTCGCGCCGGGGCAGGGTCGAGAGGGTGCCGATGTCGGCCAGGACCAGCCCCGGCTGGTGGAAAACGCCGGCCAGGTTCTTGCCCTGGCGGGTGTTGATGCCGGTCTTGCCGCCGACCGAGCTGTCGACTTGGGCCAGAAGCGTCGTCGGGATCTGCACGAAATCCAGGCCGCGCAGCGTCAGCGCCGCGGCCAGGCCGGCCAAGTCGCCGATCACGCCGCCGCCGAAAGCGACCACGACGCTGGTGCGATCCACCCCGGCATCGAGCAGCCTTTCCGTGAGGTCCTGCAGATGACCGAAGTCCTTGGTCGCCTCGCCCGGCGGCAGGATGATCGCCGGACTGTCCTGGCCGGCCGCGGCAAGGGAACCGCTCAGGGCCGGCAGGTGCAGCGCGGCCACCGTTTCGTCGGTGACCACGACCAGCCGGCGCCCGGGCAGGGCGGTGGCGATCCGGGACGCGGCCTCGGCCAGCAGGCCTTCGCCGACCAGGATCTCGTAGGAGCGCGCGCCCAGATCGACCGTCAGGCTCTCGACCTGGCTCATGCCTCCACCCCTTCGACCCGGGCCGCGTCTTGCGACGACCCTGTGCGCTCGCGGAGCGCCGCCAGAACCCGCTCGACGGTCACCTCGGGTGGCCCGTCGACGCTGTCGACGACCAAGTCGGCGTCTCCATAGACCGGGTAGCGCTGGTCCATCAGATCGGACAGGATCTTACGGGGATCGCCCCGCTTGAGCAGGGGCCGATTATTCCGCCGGCCGGTACGCTTGAGCATCAGCTCCAGATCGGCCCTCAGCCAGACCGAGATCGCCTGCTCGCCGATCGCCGCCCGAGTCTCCGGATTCATGAAGGCGCCGCCGCCGGTGGCGAGCACGTGCGGGGCATCCGTCAAAAGGCGGCAGATCACCCGGTTCTCGCCTTCCCGAAAGGCCGCTTCGCCGTGCAGTTCGAAGATGTCCTCGATGCTGCAACCGGCGGCGCGCTCGATCTCGGCGTCCGCGTCCCTAAAGGGAAGGCCGAGACGGGCCGCCAGACGCCGCCCGATGCAGGACTTGCCGGCCCCCATCAGGCCGACCAGCACGATCGTGCGATCCGTGGTGAACTCGCCGGTATCAGGCATCACGCGTCTCGCCCGGCGGCCGGAAGACCGCCTCGGGAGCCCCGTTGCACCGGATTCGAAGCGCCGATAAACTGCCGCAAATTGGCCATAGTCGAAACCTAGCATACTGGCGACGGGACCACGCAAGCCTGTGTCGCCAGAGGCTGGCGGAGAAGGCGGGAGCACAGCGGGGCACCGTTCCCAAAGGGGTTTCGTCGAGAAATGTGGCAAGGGCGCGGGGGTCGATGTCAAAAGCTCTAGTTGCGGTGACCTTGGTGGTCGCTGTGGTGGTCATCGGTGGCGGAGTGCTCCTGACCTGGGAGATTCCGGCGCCGACCACCCAGGTGGAAAAGGTCATTCCGGATGATCGTTTCCCGCGCTGAGCCGCTGCCTGCGCGCCGGGCGCTGGCGGTCGCGTTCGGCTGTCTGGCGGCTCTGGCCGTACCCTCGCTGGCCAATGCCCAGAGCGTGGAGGCGGAGGGGAGCGAGCAGGCGCCGACGGCCTTCAACCGGCCTGTCAACCTGCTGCCCGACGGCAGCGGGGATCTCCGTCCCGAGGATGCGACCAAGATCCTGCAGCCCGAGCCCCTGATCGGCGGCCCGAGGCTCGAGCCGGGCGAATCGCCGGCGCCCTCCAACGAGATCGAGGTCAACCGCCTCGGCTCCATCGACCTCGAAGCCGTCGGCACCCTGGATTCCGGCAACGGCGGCTTGGGAAGTAACATGTGGCGCGGCTCCAAGCGCCATGTGGTCCTGCGACTGATGTCGCGGCTTTCCGATCAAATCGATTCGCCCTCGCTCCGCGAACTGGCCGGCCGGCTCTTGCTCTCGGCGGCAGTTCCTCCGGCGGCCCAGGTCGGTGGCCCGGCGGACAGCCTCCTCAAGCTCCGGATCGAGCATCTCGCGGCCCTCGGCCAGATCGAGGGCCTGGAAGAGCTGCTGCGCGTGGTGCCCGAGCGCAATGCCGACGAATCGATCCAGCGGGCCCGGGTCGAGGCCTACCTGCTGGCCGGGAACGCCGACCAGGCTTGCCGCTCGGTGCGCAACGTCGTCGGCCAGGGCGAGCAGAGCCTCTATTGGCAGAAGGCCTTGGTGTTCTGCCAGATCCATGCCGGCGAGATGGCCGGCGCGGCGCTGGGCGTCGGATTGCTGCGCGAGCAGTCCAGCGGCGACGAGGACAACTTCATCGCCCTGGCGGAAGCCGCTTCCGGCGGAGCCTCGGACATACCGGTGATCGGCAATCCCTCGGTCTTCGAGCTGTCGATCCTGCAGCGCCTGGATGCCTCCCTGGCCGATGAGACCGCCCAGGAGATCCATCCCGGCATGCTCTTCGCCATGGCGCGCAGCCCGGATCTCGAGCTCGAGCGGCGGATCGAGGTCGCCGAGGAGGCGGTGGCCCTGGGGGTCCTGCCGGCAGCCGACCTGGGCCTGCTCTACAGCGAGGTCGAGATCGCCGAAGCCGATCTAGCTGCCTTCCGCAGCCGGGCCGTGGAATGGGAGGGTAGCCGCGCCCGCGCGCTCCGTTATCAGGCGGCGATGGCCGCCAAGGCCTCTCCCAAGGACAAGCTAGACATGATCGTGGCGGCCCTGGATGCCGCGCCGTCGCCACAGGACTACCTCGCGGTCGCGCGGCTCTACGAGCCGCTGCTGCTGGTCTTGGATCCTTCGGCCCAGCTCTCCGACTTCACGAGCACCGCCGGCTTGGCCCTTTTCGCCCTGGGCCGCTTCCAGAAGGCCGAGGCCTGGATGGTCCTGGCCCGGCAGGAGGCCATGACAACCCCGACCGCGGCCGCGGCGGTGACTGCGCTCTGGCCCTATGCCCGGCTGGCTGGACTACCCAGCGTGCCGTGGGATGGCGACCTGAACGCCTGGATCTCGGCGAACCAGGGCGAGGACCCCGCGGCACTCTCCTCCCGGGTGGCGCTGCTGCAGATCGCCCTGCGGGCGCTGGGCGGCGGCGGGCCCCTCGACTGGTCAGAAATCGCCGCCAGCACCGACGAGGCGGCGACCGAAGTGCCCGACGCCTCGGTCCTCTTCGCCTTGGAGGGTGCGAGCGGCAGCGGCCGCCTGGGCGAAACCGTGCTGCTCTCGCTTCTGGTGCTCGGCAAGGCCGGCCCGGGCGGCAGCCACCTGCTGGCGCTGGAACGGGTGCTGACCGCGCTCAGCAACGTCGGGCTGGAGCGCGAAGCCCGCCTGCTGGCGATCGAGGCGGCGCTGGCCCGCGGCGTCTGAGCCTCCGTGAGCTCGGGAGGACCGGCAGGGAGACAGCGGGCCGCCGACCGGCAGGTCGAAGCCTTTCTGGAAATGCTGGTCGCCGAGCGCGATGCCCGGCCTAACACCCTGGCCGCCTACCTGCGCGACCTCAGCGATTTCGCCGAGTTCCTGGGCGGTGCCGTGGCCGCCGCCAGCAGCGCGGATCTGCGCGCCTACATGGCGAGCCTGAGCCGCCGTGGGCTGTCGCCGCGGACCGCGGCACGGCGGCTTTCGACGCTGCGGCAGTTCCACAAGTTCCTCTATGCCGAGGGCCTGCGCGGCGACGACCCCGCCGCCGCCCTGGACAGCCCGCGCCAGGGCCGGCGCCTGCCGAAGGTCCTCAGCGAGGCCGAGGTCGACGGCCTCCTGGCCGCCGCCCGGCGGCGGGAGGGTCCGGAGGGCCGGCGGCTCCTGGCGCTGCTGGAGCTGCTCTACGCGAGCGGCCTGCGGGTCTCGGAGCTGATCTCGCTGCCGCTGGCCGCGGTGCGCCGCGATCCGCGGGTCATCTTCGTGCGCGGCAAGGGCGGGCGGGAGCGCATGGTGCCCCTGGGCGAGCCGGCACGCGCGGCCATTTCCGCCTACCTGCCGCTGCGTAAGCATTTCTTTCCGCAGCAGGCGGACTCGCCCTGGCTCTTCCCCTCGGGCGCCCGCGAGGGGCATCTGACCCGCCAGCGGGTCGGGCAGCTCCTGAAAGACCTGGCGGTCGAGGCCGGGATCGCCCGCGACAAGGTCTCGCCCCACGTCCTGCGCCATGCCTTCGCCACCCACCTGCTGGACCACGGCGCCGACCTCAGGGCC
>JASJAL010000245.1 GCA_030067055.1 Kiloniellales bacterium
GTGGTCTTTGGCCGGCATTCTGCTAAAATGCGTCGCAGCGGGCCCGCGAAGAAGGCCGGCGCAGAGGGCACCAGGTAGGGTGTACCGGGCGACAGGTCCCAGACTGCGGGTATTGGCTGTCTCGGCGGAGGGGGCGCAGTTGTGATGCGTGGAAGGACGGCTCTTCTAGTGTGCTCGGGTCTGATGCTCGGGCTTGCGGCTTGCGAAACCCCAACGGGTGGCGAGGAAGCGGAGGTACAGCCGGTCGTCCAGTTCCAGCCGGAACCGGACCTCACGCCACGGGAGCGGCTCAAGAAGGCCATTTCGCTTCTCGAGGTGGGCCAGGCGGGGCAGGCCCGCGCGGAGCTCGACGCCTACCTGGCCGAAGTGCCGGATAGCCGCCTGGCGCTCGATCTTCAGGCGCAGATCGCAGCGGACCCCGTTGCGGCCCTAGGTTCCCAGCACTTCCTCTACACCATGCAGCCCGGCGATTCGATTTCGTCGGTGGCAAAGCGCATGCTGGGCGACCCGCTGAAGTTCTACATCTTGGCCCGCTACAACAATCTCGAGAATCCCAGCGAGATCAGTGTTGGGCAGACCATTCGCGTGCCGGGCGAGGCGCCGCCTAAGGCAGAGCGTCAAGAGGTGGCCAAGAAGCCGCAGGCGGTGGCGGACGAGCCGAAGCAAGCCGTGCAGAGCGCCGAGACGCCTGCCGAGCCGGCTCAGGCCGCGGCGCTTGCCGAGCCGCCCAAGCCGGAGACGCCGGCCGTGCCGGCCAAGATCGAGACCCAGGAATCGACCGCGGCGGCGCAGAGACTGCGTGCGGTTGAAACCGAAGCGCAGGCCATCGAACGGGTGCTGTCGACCGCCGAAGACTATCGCGGCCGGGGCGAGTATCGCAGCGCCATCAATCACCTGGAAGAAGGCTTGGTCGAGTTTCCCGAGGCGCCGGTCGTTCGCCAGGTCGCCGTTGCAACCTATTTGGATCATGCCGACCAGCTCTACAGTGGTGGTCGTCTGACGGAGGCCGAGCGCGCGCTCAAGCGCGCGTCCGAGCTCGAGCCTGGAAATGCGGCCGTCGGCAAGCGGTTGGACCAGGTGGCGCGGCGGCAGCGTGCCGAGGACCTGTTTGCCGAGGCGTCGCGCTTCAGCAATCAAAACCTGCCGATCGATGCTTTCGACACCTACACCGAAGTCGTCAAACTGGTGCCGGATCACGCCGAGGCCAAGAAGCAGCTGGTCAGCCTGAAGCCCAAGGTCGCCGAGGCATACCACCGCCAAGCGCTGACCGCTTATCGGCTTCAGGAATTGGATAAGGCGGTCGAGATCTGGGACAAGGTGCTACGGGAGATCGATCCGAACTACGAACCTGCCAAGGTCTACCGCGCCCAGGCCAAAGAGCTGATGGAGCGCTTGGAGAACCTCTCCCAGACCAGTCAGTAGGACCACGGCCCGAAGACAGGGCCTCGCAAGCGGGCCTCGGGTTTACTCGCTCAGGGACCCCAGCGTTTCCTTGATCTTGCGTGCGCGACTCAGGAAAACCTGGGCCTTGGCGTGGTTTGGATCGTAGACCAGCGTTTCCTGCAGGAAGACGATCGCTTGATCGACGTCGGTCTGAAAGGCCCGCAGGCCCTTCTCGTAGCTTTCCTGCGCCAGTCGCCGCTTGGTTTCCGACAGGGCCTTCCCGACGCGCTCGGCGTCGGCGCCCGTCCCCAAGGTCCTCGACGCCTTGAGATGGGGCAAGGCCTCACGGAGCCTGCCCTCCTCGTAGAGCTCGAGCCCGAGGCGTCGATGGGAGAGGGACAGGAGCTCTTTGGCTTCCCTGTCCTCGGGATACGACTTCAAGTGCTGCTCGAGGGCGGTGATCGATTTTCGAAAGGCCGCCTTCTCGATCAAGTCACGGGACCGGCTGAGCGACCGGCTTCGCGGATTCTCGCTGTCTTGGGGTTGCGTTTTTCCGGTGCTCTTGTCCGGCTTCTTCGCCGGCGCGGCGGCCTTCCTCGTCTCCGCCTTGGCAGCCTCCAGTTCCTTCTGGTACAGCGATTCGACGACGCGGCTGCGGCTGCGGCGGAGCCGGCGGACCTCCAGCGCCTGCAGCTCGGCCAGCGCGCCGGTGTGGTTGGGATCGAGCCTCACGACTCTCAGGAACCCTTTCCAGGCTTGCGTGCTGCGCCCCTTCGCAAGGTCGTCCTTGGCCTTTGCGAAGGTCGCCTTCACCTTCTTATCGATGCGCGCTTCCAGCTTGCGTCGTTCGCGCGCGGCGCTGCGGCCGTTGGGACCAACCCGTTCAAGGACCCGCCATTGGGCGAGGGCGCCGCTCAGATCGCCCTTCTTCGCCAACTGGCGGGCGAGCTTCTCGCGTTCGGCCGGGAAGTCCTCGCTGAGCGTTGCCGGCGGGTTCGTTTGCGCACAGGACGCGGTGAGCCCGGCCAAGACTACGAGGTATGCGACCCGCCTGGCCCCTGCGATCATCGCTGGGATATCCGCTCAAAGACGTTCAGCTTGCGATCGAGGGCTTTGACATCGTCCTTGCAGTAGATCTGTGTGCGCCGCAAGGCAAAGGGGTTGGCGAAGGCGGGATTGCCGCCGCGGGTCACGGTTACGCCGAGATCGAAACCTTCGTCCTTCAGGATCCCCAGCAGCTCGTCGTTCTCCGCTCCGAAGGGATAGGAGAAGCTGTGAATAGAGACACCAAGTTCGCGGCGCAGGATCCGCGAGGACAGCTTGACCTCATCGCGTATCCTGTCCCGATAGGCGGCGTCGCCCTCGCCCTGCAAGCGCTTGGTGAGGTCCGCATGGGTCTTCGAATGCGGCTGGATGTCGATCAGACCCGAATCCAGCATGGCCTTCATCTCGGCCCAGCTCAGTCCCGCAGAACTGCCGACGAAGTCGGTGTAGACGAAGACCGTCGCCTGGTATCCGAAGCGACGCAGCACCGGAAATGCGATGTCGTAGACCGAGCCGTAGCCGTCGTCGATGGTCAGCACCACCGACTTCTCCGGCAGGGCGGTTTCCCCTTTCAGGAAACCGGCCAGATCCCTGAGACCAATAACCTTGTAGCCCTTGTCCCGCAGGTAGACCAAGTGCCGCTCGAAGGATTTCTTCGAGATCGAAAGCTTGTCGCAGCTCGCGCCCTTGGAAAAGCGATGGTAGGCGAGGATCGGCACCTTCTGGTAGCCGCCCGCGAAGACCGCGGCCCGGTTTGCGCTCCTCAAAGGAATGACGACTTCATCCCCCGACCTGACCCGGCGGTTTCCGTTGGCGCCCTTGATGACCCAGGCCATGCCGGGGTCGTCGAGGTAGCGTTCGGCCAGGGTGCGCGCGTTGTCGGACGGGCCCGCCTTGACGATCAGGAAGTCGTCGTTGCTGACCAAGACGTTGGCGCCTCTGTACTGGCAGCCAAGGAGCAGGCATGCCAGCACCAAGAGCGCGGCTGTCGAGCGCTTAGGCATCGTCGCCACGCTCCTTTCGGCGGCGGGATTCCAGGGACATCGCCATGCGGTTGAAGGCCGTGAAGACCTCGCCCAGGTCGTCACGCCGCTCCTCGGAGATCCGGCAGTTGAGGTTGCCGTCGGCGACCTCGTAGAGAGAGGTGCGCAGCAGCTTCAGCGGCCGGGACAAGAGGCGGCCGAAGACATAGGACACGATGCCAACGGCCAAAACGGTGCTCAGGCCCAGCGCGATCAAGAGCAGCCGGGTCGTTTCCATGACCTCCAGGATCGACCTCTGGGCAATCCCCAGGTGAACCTGACCGACCTTCTTGTCTTGGAAGGCGATGGGCGCTTCGAAGTCGAGGATTGGCACCCGCCCCGTCTGGCCGACCACGAAGGTCCGCACATCGTCGTGCTCGACCAGAAGGGTTGCGTCCGCCGGCATTTCGTACTGAAGATCCTGCAAGGTTTCGTCGCTTGTGCCCCGGACCATGCCGTTGTGGTCGGTGATGATCAGGTATTCGAAGGACTGCCCCTGGACCGCGTCCTTGACGAAGATGTCGATTGCGACCCAGTCCTGGCTCAGCAGCGGGACCGCTGTCTCCGAGGCGATGAACTTGGCCAGCGATGAGCCGGAGTCGATGGAATAGCGCCTCAGTACCTCGTTCTGCTTGGTGTCGACGATGAAGATACTGACGGCCATGATCACCGCAACGAAGCCGGCCATCAGCAAGGTCCACTTGATCTGGATCGGCACATAGCGGCGTTTCTCGCCGTCTCCTGCCAGCTCGCGAAGCACCCGGGCCTCGTGCTGCAGGGCGCGGTAAAGCTCTTCGCCCGACTGGAAGCGGTCTGCCGGATCCTTGGCGAGGAGCTTTCCGATGATATGGCGCAGGCCTTCGGCCAGATCGGGCCGCACGCCCGAGATCGTCGGTGGATCTTCCTCGGTAATCTTGTAGAGCAGGGTCGCGACGCTATCGCCCTCGAAGGGTCGCTGTCCCGTGGAAAGCTGGTAGAGGACCACGCCGACGGAGAAAAGATCGGAGCGTTCGTCAACCTTCTGGCCCCTGACCTGTTCCGGCGACATGTACTGCGGTGTGCCCAGGACCGTGCCGATCTGGGTTTGCTCGGCGGCGGTCGGATCGTCGATCCGGGCGATGCCGAAGTCGGTGATCTTGATCGTGGCGCCGTCGGACAGGAGCATGATGTTGCTTGGCTTGATGTCGCGGTGGATGACGCCATGCTGATGGGCATAGCTGAGGGCATCGGCCAGCTGCATCCCGATCGAGAGGACCCGGTCCTGCGCCAGGGGCTGGCCCTCGGTCATGAGGTCGCCCAGCGGCGTCCCTTCGAGCAATTCGATGACGAGATAGGGCCGATCATCGAGCTGACCGACGTCGTAGACGGTCACGATGTTTGGGTGGGAAAAATTTCCTGTTGCTTGGGCCTCGCGCAGAAAGCGCCCCAGGTGCTCCTTGTCGGTGCACCATTCCTCCTTGAGAATCTTGACGGCCAAGTGACGATCGATTTTGGGATCATAGGCCTTGTAGACTTCGGCCATCGATCCCTCGCCGAGCCGCTCGATCACCTGATATCGGTCGACCTGCTTCACACTGCGACCCCCCGGGCCAATTTGTCTGGACTTATAACAGTTTGTGTCGACCGGCTCCAAGCCACTTACGCGGCACCCTCGGTCGGGCGGCAGAGCCGGCAAAGGGGCCGCAGGCGCTGGCAGCAGCTTTCAACCGCGGGTCGCTATGCTACTCTTGCCGCCTGACGCGCTTCGCCAAAGGGCGGCTGCTGGGGATCGGGCAGGTCGAGGCTCGGCCTGGGCGCAGATCGGTGGGTAATGCCTAACAGGACGATGAGCTTTCTCTGGGGGTCTGCGGCGGCAAGCCGCATGGGCTCCGCACGGAAGAGCAATGAAGATGCCTTCTTGGAGCAACCCGAGCTCGCGCTCTGGGCCGTCGCTGATGGCATGGGCGGGCACGAGGCGGGCAGTCACGCGAGCCGCACCGTCGCCGAGTGCCTGCGCGACCTGCCGATGAGCGATGCCGAGGGCGGCCGGGAAGCGGCAGCGCAGGCGCGGCTTCGAGAGGCCAACGAGGTGCTGCGCGACTATGCCGAACGCCACACCGACGGACGCGTCGTCGGGACGACGGCCGCCGTCCTGCTCGGCGATGCTGAGGGCGTCTCTTGTCTCTGGGCCGGGGACAGCCGGATCTACCGTTTGCGAAATGATACCTTGTCGCAGCTCACCCGCGACCACTCGCGCGTGGAGGATCTGATCGAGCGCGGTTTGATCGATCGCGCGGAGGTCCAATCCCATCCGGCGGCCAACGTGATCACCCGGGCCGTTGGGGCTGCGTCGCGCCTCGACGTCGATCAGGCGCGCTACGACCTTTTGTCGGAGGACGTATATCTGCTCTGCTCGGACGGATTGACCAAAGCCGTTCCCGAGCCGGATATCGCCCGTTTGCTGCGAGAACCGGATTGTCAGGCGGCGGTCGACGGCCTGCTGGCGCTGGCCGGGGAAAACGAGGCATCGGACGATGCGACGCTGATCGTGGTCCGGCCCAGGACCGTCTAGATCAAGATCCGCTGGGATTCACGCAGCTTTCGAAAATTCTTCTTTTACAATATCTTGGTGTTCTATCGCCGGCCGAACGCGGGCGCGTCTGACAGGCACGCGGGTCAGGCCTCAGCCCCGACCGAGAACCTTCTGCGGAAGCGGCGTTTCGTGGCTATCTTGGCTGTCGCCCCAGACGAAGCGGATCGTATCGGCTTGGTTCTCCGAGGGTAGCTTTCCGAGGGAGATGATGCCCCGGCCGACCAGCTGCAGGAGCTCGCGCCTCAGGTAGACCGGCGCGCGTCCTTCGAAAACCACGTAGGTGCCGTTGGTGCTGTGGTCGAGGAGAAAGAATTTGCCGCGCCGGGGTTCGATCGTGGCGTGGCTGCGGGACACGTGACTGCCCTCGACCGTCAGGCCGTTGGCCGCGTCGCGGCCGAGCTGAAGTCGGTCGGACCCCTCTCCCAGAGCCAGCGTCTGGTCGCGATAGAAGAGCGTTAGCGGCGAACCGCCGCTGGAGCCCGACTCGGCGGCCTGCATCATGACCGTATTGTCGACCGCGTCGGAGACCAGCCCGTAGATCGCAACGGGCTCTTTCTTTCCCTTCACCAAGGCCTTGTCCAGAAACCGCGTGCCCAGGCGAGCTTCGGGCGGAAGGGCGCGAACCGAGCTCTCGGTGAAGAGGATCTCGTCCTCCTTGGCCAAGGCCGCGACCCTGGCGGCGACGTTGACCGCGTCGCCGAAGATGTCGCCGCCGCTCTCGATGACCGGGCCCAGGTGGAAGCCGGCGCGGATCCGCACCTGCGTCCGTTTCTGCTCCTGCATCGAAAGCGCGGCCGCAAGCGCCGATTCGGCGCTGGGGAAGGTGCTCAGAATACCGTCGCCGAGGGACTTGACCAGCCGACCGCCGTGCGCCGCCACCGCCTGCGCCGAATCGCTCATCCAAGCATCGATCATCGCCCGCGCCTCGGCGTCGCCTAGGCGCTCATAGAGCTCGGTACTGTCGCAGATGTCGGCGAAGAGTATGGCCAGTTCCTTGGCCGTCTCCGGCATCAGGCTCCTCCCTATTGATCGGGCGCATTATGCGTGTTTTGGCTTTGCCGTCGCAACACGCAAGCCCGCCGAGGCGTGGCACCGGCCCGACCGATCGGATCGGCCGGCGTGGAGCGGGTGGCAGCCAAAGCCTTAGACCGCCACGAAGATTCAACCCGCTTTGCCTCAGATCGGCGGCTCGCGCTCGGGTCAACTGCGCTAGACTTCGGCGTTGGAGCTTGCGGTGAGGGAACGGTAGGGCATGGCAAAGGCGCAAAGGGCACGTCTCGCGGTCGATATCGGCGGCACCTTTACCGATATCGCTCTGGAAAGGGACGGTCGGGTCCATACGGCCAAGGTCCTGACCACGCCGGCGCAGCCGGCCGAGGGGTTCCTCGGCGGCATCGCGCGGGTGCTGGCCGAGACCGGAACCGCGCCGCGGGAGATCGGGCTGATCCTGCACGGCACGACCCTGGCGACCAACGCCCTGATCGAGCGCAAGGGCGCGAAGACCGCCCTGATCGTGACCGAGGGCCATCGCGATTCCCTGGAGATGGCCTACGAGAACCGCTTCGCCCAGTACGACCTGGAAGCCGAGCGGCCGGCGCCTCTAGTGCCCCGCGACCTGCGCTGGCCGGTACGCGAGCGCTGCGACTGGCGCGGTGGGGTTCTGACCCCGCTGGACGAAGCCTCGGTCGAGGCCTGGCTGCCGGAAATCGAGCGCCAGGCCATCGAGAGCCTGGCGGTCGGCCTGCTGCACGGCTACGCCAATCCGGATCACGAGCGGCGCATCGCCGAGATCTTTGAAGCCGCCTATCCCGAACTGCCGGTCACCCTGGCATCCGAGGTCTGCCCCGAGGTCCGGGAGTACGATCGCCAGTCGACGACCTGCGCCAACGCCTACGTCCGGCCGCTGATGGCCCGCTACCTGGCCGAAGTCGCGGCGCGTCTGGAGGCGGAGGGCTTCGCCTGCCCCTGCCTGGTCATGACCTCGGGCGGCAACCTGGTGACCCTGGAGACCGCGGCCCGCTTCCCGATCCGCTTGGTCGAGTCGGGGCCGGCGGGGGGCGCGATCCTGGCCTGCCATATCGCCCGCAGCCTTTGCGAGGACCGGGTGCTGTCCTTCGACATGGGCGGCACCACCGCCAAGATCTGCCTGATCGACGAGGGCCAGCCGCAGCTCTCGCGCAGCTTCGAGATCGACCGCGCCCACCGCTTCATGAAGGGCAGCGGCCTGCCGGTGAAGATTCCGGTGGTCGAGATGGTGGAGATCGGCGCCGGCGGCGGCTCGATGGCCCGGGTCGATGCCCTGGGCCGGGTCGCGGTCGGGCCCGAGAGCGCGGGCGCCGATCCCGGTCCGGCCTGTTACGGCCGGGGCGGCAGGTCGCCGACGGTGACCGATGCCGACCTCCTGCTCGGCCGCCTCGACTCTGAAGGCTTCGCCGGCGGCCGCATGACCCTCGACGCCGGGGCGGCCGCGGCCGCCCTGGATCGGACGGTCGGCGAGGGCCTCGAACTGGATGCCAGGGCGGCCGCCGAGGCGGTGACGGAGATCGTCGACGAGGCCATGGCCTCGGCCGCGCGGGTCCACGCCGTGGAGCGCGGCAAGGAGGTCGCGGCCCGCACCCTGATCGCCTTCGGCGGGGCCGCGCCGCTGCATGCCGCGCGCCTGGCGGAAAAGCTGGGCATCGCCCGCGTGGTCGTGCCGGCCGACGCCGGGGTCGGCTCGGCCATCGGCTTCCTGCTGGCCCCCATCGCCTACGAGGTGGTTCGCAGCCGCTACACCCGGCTCGCCGATTTCGACCCTGCGGCACTCAACGCGCTCTTCGCCGAGATGGCCATCGAAGCGGAGGCGGTGGTGCGGCTCGGCGCCCCTGCCGCACCGCTCGAGGCCGAGCGTCACGCCTACGTCCGCTATGTCGGCCAGGGCCACGAGATCAAGGTGACGCTGCCCGAGACAGAGCTGACGGCCGGGGACACCGAGACCCTGCGCCGGGCCTTCGAGGCCGCCTACGAGGCGCAGTACGGCCGCCGGGTGCCCGGCCTGGAGATCGAGGTCCTGACCTGGTCGCTGACCTTGAGCGCCCCGGCCCCGGAGGTGCCCGTGGCGGCGGAGACGCCAGCGGCCTCGGCCGCCGGGACCATCGCTCGGCGTCGTCTCCGGCTGCTGGGCGGCGAGGAAGTCGAGGCGGCGGTCCACCGGCGCAGCGACCTCGCCGCCGGCGCAGAAATCGCCGGCCCGGCGGTGATCGTCGAGGACCAGACCACGACCTTGGTCGCGCCGGGCTATAGGGGCAAGGTCGGGGACGGCGGCGCGCTGGTTCTGGAGCGCCGGGAAGAGGCCACGGCCTCGGTCTCGCCGGCGCTGCGCCGCCAGGTCGCCTGGGACCGCCTGATCTCGATCGTCGAGGAGCAGGCCCAGGCCCTGATCCGCACCGCCTTCTCCACCACGGTCCGCGAGGCCGGCGACCTCTCGGCCGGGATCTTCGACCTCGAGGGCCGCATGCTCGCCCAGGCGGTCACCGGGACGCCCGGCCACGTCAACGCCATGGCGGCCTCGGTCGGCCATTTCCTGCGGCGCTTCCCGCCGGAGACCATGGCGCCGGGCGACGCCTACGTGACCAACGATCCCTGGCTCGGCACCGGCCATCTCTTCGATTTCACCGTGGTCAGTCCGGCCTTCCACGGCGGCCGCCTGGTCGCGCTCTTCGCCTCGACGGTTCACGTCGTCGACATCGGCGGCAGCGGCTTCGGGCCGGACGCCGGGGAAGTCTTCGAGGAAGGCCTCTGCATTCCGCCGCTGCCACTGTTCCGGGGCGGCGAGGCCGAGGACTCCCTTCTGGAAATCATCCGCGCCAACGTCCGCGAACCGGACCAGGTCGTCGGCGACCTCTATTCCCTGGCGGTCAGCAACGAGGTCGGCGCGCGGCGCCTGGCCGAGATGATGGCCGAGTTCGGCCTGGAGGACCTGGACGCGGTCGCGGCGCACATCCTGACCGCCTCGAAGGATGCCATGCTGGCGGAGATCCGCGCTCTGCCCGCCGGCAGGTACGAGAACGCCATGACGGTCGACGGCTACGACCATCCAGTGACCCTGACGGCCCGCATGACCTTGGGTGACGACGGCCTGGAGATCGACTTCGCCGGCTCCTCGCCGATGTCGGCATTCGGGGTCAACGTGCCCCTGACCTATACCCAGGCCTACGCCTCCTTCGGGGTCCGCTGCGTGCTGGGCTCGGCGATCCCCAACAACGCCGGCTCCCTGGCACCGATCCGGGTGACCGCGCCCGAGGGCTCGATTCTCAACGCGCCGCGGCCGGCGGCGGTCAACGTGCGCCACGTCACCGGCCAGATGCTGCCCGATGTGGTGCTCGGCTGCTTGGAGCAGGCCCTGCCCGGCTGCGCCCCGGCCGAGGGCAGCTCCAGCCTCTGGAACCCCATGCTTTCGGGCGGCCGGGGCATCGTCGGCGAGGCCGACTACGGCGCGGCGACGCCCTTCTCGGTCACCATCTTCCACTCCGGCGGGGCCGGTGCCCGGCCGGGCGGCGACGGGCTCTCGGCCACGGCCTTCCCCTCCGGCGTGCGCAACACCCCGGTCGAGATCACCGAGACCGTCGCCCCGGTGCTCTATCACCGAAAGGAATATCGGCCCGATTCCGGCGGCGCCGGGCGGCGGCGCGGCGGCCTCGGCCAGGTCATCGAGCTCGGCCATGCCGAGGGCGCGCCCTTCGCCGTCTTCGCGCTCTTCGACCGCATCGAGCATCCGGCGCGCGGCCGCCACGGCGGCGACTCCGGCGCGCCCGGCCGCATCGCCCTCTCCGACGGGACCCCCCTGAAGGCCAAGGGCAAGCAGATCGTCCCGGCCGGCCAGACCCTGGTCCTGGATCTCCCCGGCGGCGGCGGCTACGGCCCCCCGGCCGAGCGCGGTCCCGAACGCCAGGAAGCGGACTTGCGGCAGGGCCTGGTCACGGCCGAGGCGGGCCAGGCGCGCAAGCGGGCCTGAGGGGGCGCCGCGCGCTAGATCCACCGGCCCGCTGCACCCGCAGGTTGCCCGGGCGTTCTTGCTCCGCCATGTTAGCCGCCGGTCACGAAAGCGGAGCGGAGCATGACGATCTCGAACCGGATCAAGGCCCTGGCGGAGGAGGCCAGGGGCTGGCGCCACCACATCCACCAGCACCCCGAGCTGCGCTACGAGGAGGTCGGCACGGCGGCCTTCGTCGCCGAGAAGCTGCGCGGCTTCGGCCTGGAGGTCCACGAGGGCCTGGGCAAGACCGGGGTGGTCGGCCTGCTGACCGGCGAGGGCGCCGACCGCGCGCGCATGATCGGCCTGCGCGCCGACATGGACGCCCTGCCGATCCACGAGGCCAACGACCTGGCCTACAAGTCCAAACACGAGAACGTCATGCACGCCTGCGGCCACGACGGCCACACCGCCATGCTGCTGGGCGCCGCCGCCTACCTGTCCGAGAACCGCGACTTCGACGGCAAGCTCTGCTTCATATTTCAGCCCGCCGAGGAAGGCGGCGCCGGGGCCAAGGCGATGATCGACGACGGCCTCTTCGAGCGCTACGCCTGCGACGAGGTCTATGGCCTGCACAACATGCCGGGCATCCCCCAGGGCCACTTCGGCATTCGCCCGGGCGCCCAGATGGCCTCCTCCGACTACTGGGACATCACGGTCGAGGGCCACGGCGGTCACGCCGCCTTTCCGCACACCTGCGTCGATCCCGTGGTCGCGGC
>JASJAL010000031.1 GCA_030067055.1 Kiloniellales bacterium
CGGCGTCGACGCCTTTCGCATCCAGCAGGACCAGAGCGAGAGCTCGTTCAACGAGACGGTAACTGGTGGATCTCTGAGGGCAGGCTTCAATATCTTCGAGGACGTTCGGCAGGTCTGGCGCTACACCCCGAAGTATCAGCAGATCCAGGATGTCGACAATGACGCTTCGCTACTGGTTCAAGATCAGGAAGGCAGCCGTTTTGTTTCGTCGATTTCTCAGGAACTGATCTGGGACCGGCTCGATGCTCGGATCAATCCCAGCGAAGGCTATGCTGTCAGCTTGTCCACCGAGGTCGCGGGCCTCGGCGGCGATTCCTTTTACAGCAAGAACAGCATAAAGGCCGCATACTACTGGCCGGTTTTCGATGATATCGTGTTCAGCGTGACCGGCATCGGCGGCTACATGGTTGGCCTTGGACAAGATACCCAGGTCAGCGATCGCTTCTTCATCGGTGGGACCACGTTCCGCGGCTTCAAGTTCGCCGGTATCGGACCGCGCGACTCGGCAAACCAGAATGACGCGCTGGGCGGAAAGTACTATTATGTTGGCACGGCAGAGACTAGTTTTCCCTTGGGCCTGCCGGAGGAATTCCAGATCAAGGGCCGGCTTTTTGCTGAGGTCGGCGCGCTATGGGGCCTGGACAAGAATGGTGTGGACATTGATGAGGACGATGAGTCGAGTCCGCGCTTGACGTTGGGCGCCGGAGTCTCCTGGAACTCGCCCTTGGGTCCTTTCGTTGTCGATTTCGGAGTTCCGGTCATCAAGGAAGATTTCGACAAGGAAGAGCTCTTCCGTTTCAGCGTCGGTACGAGGTTTTAGCCGCATGGTTATCCGGGTTCTTGTTTCGCTGATGTCTATTTCAGTCGTAGCGACCGCCTTGCTGGCGACCTCGGGAGTTGGGCCGGCGTTCGGCCAAACGCCGGGAGCCCCGGTCATCATCGTGATCGACACTCAGCGGATCCTGCGCGAATCGGAGGCGGTTCGCTCCATCCAGCAACAGGTTGGAGAGCAACGGAACGCTTACCAGAACGCCCTGAAAGAGAAAGAAAAAGCGCTTCGCGAGAAAGACCAGGAGTTGATGCGTCAGAGCACGATTCTCTCCGCCGAGGTCTTCTCTCAGAAAAAGCGGGAGCTCGAAGGTCAGGTCGGGGCCTTGCAACGTGAGATCCAGGAGAAACGCCGCGCGCTGGACAAGGTCTTTGCCGAGGGCATGAAGGAGGTTCAGGCCGCGCTGGTCGACATTACCCGCGACATTGCCAAGACCCGCAAGGCAGACCTGGTGCTACAGCGGGCGACCGTGGTCTACGTCCGGCCGGAGATGGAGATTACCGAAGAGGCTCTAAAGAAACTGAACGCCAGTCTTGCCAGCGTCAGCCTGCCCGCGTTGCAGAATTAGTCCCTACACCGCACCCCGAGGAGGCCGGACATTCGCCTTTTAATGGGGGTGGTCCAAATCGACGAATTCTCGTAAATCTGTGAAACAGATTCTGTCGGTCGAAGCCGAGCCACCTGCGGCAAAACAGCGCGGGCAGATGCCGAATCTCAGCGCGCCGGGGCGCCCACCACCACCGGCTGGTCGCGACCCGGCTTTGCTGAGCGCAGAGGCGAACTTGAGGAAAAGTTAAAGATGGACGATGCAAGGACCGGCCAGGCGCAAAGCAGGGCCAAGGATATCGGCCAGATCATGGAGATGATCCCACACCGCTATCCCTTCCTGATGATTGACCGTATCCAGGAGATCGTACCGAACGAATACGCCATCGGGATCAAGAACGTCTCGATGAACGAGTGGTATTTCGAGGGGCATTTCCCGCGGCATCCGGTGATGCCGGGCGTCCTGATCATCGAAGCCATGGCCCAGACTGCGGCGGTGATGGTTGTCGAGAGCCTGGGTGCCGACACCGCCGGCAAGCTGGTTTACTTCATGTCGATCGAGGAGGCGCGGTTCCGCAAGCCCGTGGCGCCTGGAGATATCCTCGAGATCAAGGTAAGCCGGCTGCGCGGCCGTCCGACGGTCTGGAAGTGCAAAGGCGAGGCCACGGTTGATGGCAACCTGGTCGCCGAGGCCCAGTTCACCGCCATGATCCTGGACCGGGAGCCGGAGTAGTCCACCGGGATTTTATGCGGGTATCGGACGATCCTAGGCCGACAAGGATTCCACGATCTGGCCCGCCAGGTGTTCGTAGTCGACCTTTAGGGGTCCGACCAACCGAGAATCCCTCTCAAGTCGCTCTATCAAGCCCTTTGCCAAATCTCTAATTCGATCGTCGATCCGATCCGCAGCCACGCCGCGACGGCCGGACAAAAGCCAGCGGCCTACGGCAATCGAGGCCATCTCGGCAATCTGGGCCGTCTCGTACGCCACGGAGCCAATCGGACAATCTTCCTCCCAAGATGCCTCAATGGCCTGCGTCGCCAGGCGGACAAGCTCATGGCGACGCTCGGGCTCTATCCTTTCCGCCATGATCGGCTTTGCGGAACCTCAGTTGCGCCGGTCGAGGGGCACGAAGTCGCGCTGGGCGTGACCGGTGTAGAGCTGGCGAGGGCGGCTGATCTTCTGGCTCGGGTCCTCGATCATCTCTTTCCACTGAGCGACCCAGCCGACGGTGCGGGCCACCGCGAAAAGCACCGTGAACATCGAGGTCGGGAAGCCCATGGCCTTGAGGATGATGCCGGAATAGAAGTCGACGTTGGGGAAGAGCTTCTTCTCGGCGAAGTACTCGTCCTCCAGGGCGATGCGCTCCAGCTCCATGGCCAGGGCCAGCAGCGGCTCGTCCTTGATGCCCAGCTCGTCCAGGACCTCGTGGCAGGACTTGCGCATGACCGAGGCCCGCGGATCGTAGTTCTTGTAGACCCGGTGCCCGAAGCCCATCAGCCGGAAGGGATCGTTCTTGTCCTTTGCTCGCTCGACGAACTCGGGAATCCGATCCTTTGTGCCGATCTCCTGCAGCATGGCGAGCACGGCCTCGTTGGCCCCGCCGTGCGCCGGGCCCCAGAGCGAGGCGATCCCGGCCGCGATGCAGGCAAAGGGGTTGGCGCCGCTGGAGCCGGAGATCCGGACGGTCGAGGTCGAGGCGTTCTGCTCGTGATCGGCGTGCAGGATCAGGATTCGGTCCATCGCACGGGCCAGGACCGGGCTGACCTTGTACTCCTCTGCCGGCACGCTGAAGGTCATGTGCAGGAAGTTGGCGGCGTAGTCCAGGTCGTTGCGCGGATAGACGAAGGGCTGGCCGATGGAGAACTTATAGGCCATGGCGGCGATGGTCGGCATCTTGGCGATCAGCCGGTGCGAGGCGATCATCCGCTGGTGCGGATCGCTGATATCGGTGGAGTCGTGATAGAAGGCGGAGAGGGCGCCGACCACGCCGACCATGATCGCCATGGGGTGCGCGTCGCGCCGGAAGCCGCGATAGAAATACGTCAGCTGCTCGTGCAGCATGGTGTGGTAGGTGATCGTGTGCTCGAAGCTTTGCTTCTCGCTCGCGGTCGGCAGCTCGCCGTGCAGCAGCAGGTAGCAGACCTCCATGAAGTCGCTGTGCTCCGCCAGATCTTCGATCCTGTAGCCGCGGTGCAGCAATGTGCCTTCGTCACCGTCGATGAAGGTGATCTTCGATTCGCAGCTGCCGGTCGAGGTGAAACCCGGATCGAAGGTAAAGTAGCCTGCCGTGCCGTAGAGTTGTCGGACATCGACCACTGCCGGCCCGAGAACGGCTTCGTGGACCGGCAGTTCCCAGGACTGTCCGCTGGCGTTGTCGGTTACCGTCACCGTGCGCGGGGACGGCGCGGTCGCTGCCGAGCTCTTTTCGGTCATACCTCGGATCTCCGGGAATCGTCGTCTGTCATGAATTTAGCTGCGCTGCAGCATAGAGACTCTTGGCGGTGTGATCAATTGGGCCGCCCGGAAATCAGGCCTCCTCGACGGGCGGCGCGGCGATGCGGGCCAGGCTGTCTTCGCGGCCCAGCAAGGCCATGACCTCGAAGATCCCGGGCGAAGCGTGGGAACCGGTCAAGGCGGCACGGAGCGGTTGGGCCACCGCCCCCAGCTTGACGCCACGGGCCTCGGCAAAGGCGCGCACCGCCGCCTCCAAAGCCGCCTCGTCCCAGGTCCCGACCGCCTCGAGGGCGCCCACGAGTTCCACGAGCAGCTCCCGCGCATCAGGGTCCAGAATCTTCGCCGCCTTCGATGTCAAGTTGCTGGGGCGAGCCAGCAGAAAGCTCGCAGCCTCAGAAAGTTCGACCAAGGTCTTCGCCCTGGGCGTTAAGATTGGCATGGCCGCCGAGAGGCGCGCATTCGCATCCGCACTGACAGGGGTGCTGAGGTCGGCGCAGATCAGGTCTGCCAGGCGGTTGGCCTCGGCCGTCTTGAGGTAGTGCGCGTTCACGTTGTTCAGCTTCGCGATGTCAAAGCGCGAGGGCGAACGGCCGATGCCGCCGAGGTCGAACCAGGCGATGGCATCCTCGGTGGAAATGAGCTCATCGTCGCCATGCGACCAGCCCAGGCGCAGCAGGTAGTTGCGCATCGCCTCGGGCAGGTAGCCCATCTGGCGGTAGGCTTCGATCCCGAGGGCGCCATGCCGCTTGGAGAGCTTTGCCCCGTCGTCGCCATGGATCAGCGGAATGTGGGCGAAAGCCGGTGGCGTCCAATCCATGGCCTGGTAGAGCACGGTCTGGCGGAAGGCGTTGGTCAGGTGATCGTCGCCGCGCAGGACCTGGTTCACGCCCATGTCGTGATCGTCGACGACCACCGAGAGCATGTAGGTTGGGCTGCCGTCGGCGCGCAGCAGGACCATGTCGTCGAGCTGCTCGTTGGCCAGGGTGACCCGGCCCTGGACCCCGTCCTCGATGACCGTCTCGCCCTCCAGGGGGGCCTTGATCCGAACCACCGGGTCGACGCCGGCCGGTGCCTCCGAGGGGTCCCGGTCCCGCCAGCGCCGGTCGTAGAAGGCCGAACGGCCTTCGGCCCGGGCCTCCTGCCGCATCGCCTCAAGCTCTTCCGGGCTGCAGTAGCAATGATAGGCCTTGCCGGCCTCGACCAGGCTTCGGGCCACGGCGGCGTGGCGCTCGGCGCGCTGCGATTGGTAGACTTCCTCGCCATCCCAATCGAGTTCCAGCCAGCGCAGGCCGTCGAGGATCGCAGCGATTGCCTCGGGCGTGGAGCGCTTGCGGTCGGTGTCCTCGATCCGCAGCAGGAACTGGCCACCGTGGTGCCGGGCAAAGAGCCAGTTGAACAGGGCCGTGCGGCACCCGCCGATGTGCAGGAAGCCGGTGGGCGAGGGGGCAAACCGTGTGACGACGCTCATGGTCTCGGAATCTGATTTCGCTCAGGCTGTGGGGCAGGGTCGTTGCCCTGGCGGGGCTGCTTAGCACAGCCGGCCCGCCTTGGCATGCCTGGAAAACCGGCGAGGGGGCGAAGGTCACCGGCATGGCGGAGGCGGCAGCGGGATCCTTCCTGGCGCGGATCTACGGTCTGCGGCCGATGCACCGCTTGGTAGCGGCCCTGGCGGAGGAGGGCGCACGCGCCAGCCTCTGGCTGCCGGTCTGCCTCGGACTGGGGATCTCGGGCTACTTCGCCCTGCCGCAGGAACCGCCGTCCTGGCTGATCGCACCGCTCGGCGCGGCGCTCGCGGCACTCGCAGGGCTGGCCTGGCAGCGGTCCGGGCTCCGGGTCCTCTCGCTCACAGTGGGCATGCTCGGCCTCGGCCTCTTCGCCGCGATGTTCCGGACCCTGATCGTCGCCGGGCCGGTGCTGACCGAGGAGCTCGGTCCCCGCTGGATTTCAGGCCAGGTGGCGGAGATCGAGATCGTCGAGTCCAGGCCCAGGCTGCTGCTGCGTAATCCGCAGGTCACCGGCTTGGAGCCCGAAGCAACACCGCGCCGTCTGCGGCTCCGCCTTCTCCGACCCGTGTCCGGCCTGGGGCCCGGAGATCTCGTGAAGCTTCGGGCGGTCCTCAGGCCGCCGCCCGAGCCGGCAGCCCCCGGCGCCTTCGACTTCGCGCGGCAGGCCTATTTCCTGGGCTTGGGCGGCGTTGGCTACGCCGTCACGGCGCCGGAAATTCAGACGCCGACGGATCCGACCTCCTGGGGCCACGGGTCCCGGGTCGCCTGGGCGAGCCTGCGGCAGGCGCTGGGCCAGAGGATCAGCGCCGCCCTCGACGGCATTCCGGGTGCGGTGGCCGTCGCCCTGATCACCGGCGACCGCAGCGCGATCCCCGACCGGGTGCTCGAGGACATGCGGGTGTCCGGCCTGGCACACCTCCTGGCGATCTCCGGACTTCACCTCGGCCTGGTCGCCGGCCTGGTGTTCTTCGCGGCGCGCGCCGGCCTGGCGCTAATCCCGTCGCTGGCCCTGCGGTTCCCGATCAAGAAGTGGGCCGCAGTGCTGGCCGCGGCGGCGGCCCTGGTCTATCTCCTGCTGGTCGGGGCCACGATCCCGACCCAGCGGGCCTACGTGATGGTCGGCCTCGCGCTGCTGGCGGTCGTGCTCGACCGTCAGCCGATTTCCTTGAGGCTCCTCGCAGCCGCGGCGGCGCTGATCCTTCTGCTCTCCCCGGAGAGCCTACTTTCGGCCAGTTTCCAGATGTCCTTCGCCGCCGTGACCGCTCTGGTCGCAGGCTACGAGCGGCTGAGCCAGCGCCGGCCGACGACTGCCCGCGACCACACCCTGCTGGGACGCCTGGGTCTCTATCTGGGCTTCTTGCTGCTGTCCTCGGTGATCGCCAACCTAGCGACGGCGCCCTTTGCGGTCTTCCATTTCAACCGGCTGGCGGTCTTCGGTCTGTTCGCGAACCTAGCGGCCATCCCCTTGACCGCCTTCTGGATCATGCCCGCCGCCCTGGTTGCCATGCTGCTGTTGCCCTTCGGGCTCGAAGCCTGGGCCCTGGCCGCCATGGGCACAGGGATCGAGGTCCTGCTGGCCGTGGCCGGTGAAATCGCCGCCTGGGAGGGCGCCGTGATCCCGGTCCGGGCGATGCCGCTCTGGGGTCTGGCCGCGGCGACCTTCGGCGGTCTTTGGCTCTGCCTCTGGCAACGCCCCTGGCGGCTCTTGGGCATTGCGGGCCCGATCCTCGGCTTGGTGTCGATCGTCCTGGCCGAGCCGCCGGACCTGCTAGTCAGCGGCGATGGCAAGCTGCTCGCGCTGCGCGCCGGAGATGGCAGCCTGGTCTTTTCGTCGCTGAAGCGGCAAAGCTATCGGCGCGATATCTGGCTTCGCCGGTCCGGAGCCGAAAACGCCCGGACCTTGGATCGCGGTGGCGGCGGACCGGAAGCCGGCCTGCGTTGCGATGCTCTGGGCTGCATCTTCGAGTTCGAACCCGGACGACGCCTGGGCCTGGCTTTGCAGGGCGAGGCTCTGGAAGAGGACTGCCGGCTGGTCGAGGTCCTGGTCAGCTTGGAGCCGCTGCGCGGCCTGGATTGCCCACAGCCGCGCCTGGTCATCGACCGCTTTGACCTCTGGCGCTACGGTGCCCACGCCATTTGGTTGCGGGATCCCGTGCCGCGCGTGGCAAGCGTCAGGGTTCAGCGTGGCGAGCGCCCCTGGGTTCGCAGACCCGAGCGATCGTTGGCTGCGTCCTCGGTCGGAGCAAAGGGAGAGTGAGGCCCTGGAACTCGCGGGATTCCAGGGGTCAGTACTGGCGCAGCAACCCGATCAGACGGCCTTGGACCTTGACCCGGTCCGGCGGAAAGATCCTGGTCTCGTAGGAGGGGTTCGCGGGCTCCAAGGCGATTGCCTGGCCGCGGCGGCGCAGGCGCTTCAGGGTCACTTCCTCGCCGTCGATCAGAGCCACGACGATGACGCCATTGTCGGCGTGCTCGGAGCGCTCGATGATCACGGTGTCGCCGTCCAGAATCCCGGCTTCGACCATGGAATCCCCTTCGACCTCAAGCGCGTAGTACTCGCCGCCGCCGATCAGCGAGGGCGGGACTTCGACGAAGCTGGAATGGTCGCGCAGCGCCTCGATCGGCGTACCCGCGGCGATCCGCCCGAAGAAGGGTAATTCCTGGCCTTTGGCCGCCTGTGTCTGGGCCTTTGCGTGCTGGCCGCTGAAATCGCCCTTTATGACGTTGGCCGGCAGGTTGGCGGGCGCTTCCATGTCGTCGGGCAGGCGCATCACCTCCACCGCACGGGCCCGGTGCGCCAGGCGCCGGATGAAGCCGCGCTCCTCCAGGCCGGTGATCAGGCGATGAATGCCGCTCTTGGACTTCAGGCCCAGAGCGTCCTTCATCTCGTCGAAGGAGGGGGAGACACCGTGGTGGTTGAGGTGCTGATGGATGAAGCTGAGAAGTTCGTGCTGTTTTCGCGTAAGCATGTCGTGCGCCTCGCTTGGCCCCCTGAAGAATTATCTCGAACCACTATATCTAGAACAAAACAAAAACTTTCCACATGTTCTAGTTTGGTTCTCTTATGGCGTCAAGGGTTGATATGACAGGAAAATGACGGCAGCGCCATTGGGGGTATTCCTCGCTCCCCCCAGGCCACTGCGGCGCTTGCTCAAATTCCGAGCAGAGGACCGCCCAGGCGCAGGATCGTCACCGGGTCGCCGGCGGTCGCGGGCGGCGCATGAGGTGCGCGGACAACCAGGCAATCGGCGCGCGAAAGGGTTGCGAGCATGGAGCTGTCCTGGCGCTCGAAGGGAACGGCAGTCAGTTGCCCCGTCGCATCGACCTCGAGCCGGGCCCTCAAGTAGTCCTGGCGCTCGTCGTTCTCGCCCAGGTCACAGCCCAGGGCCGCGGACTCGCCGGGCAGGTCCTGAGCCAGGCCGAGCAGGGCCGAGATCGCGGGGCGCAGGAAGAGCAGGGCGCAGACCAGGCTCGAGACCGGGTTGCCCGGCAGTCCCAGGACCGGCATTTCCCCCATCAGGCCGAACATCAGCGGCTTGCCGGGCCGCATGGCGATCTTCCAGAAATCCAGGTCCATTCCCTTGTCGACCAGGGCGCCCTGGACCAGATCGTGCTTGCCGACGGAGGCCCCGCCCGAGGTGACCAGCAGGTCGCTGCCCGCCGCCTGGTCGAGGGCCGCGTCGAGCCGGCCCCGGTCGTCGGACGCGATCCCGAGATGGATCGCCTGGCCGCCGGCGGCCGTGACGAAGGCCGAGAGCGAGAAGCCGTTGGAGGCGACAATCTGGCCCTCGCCCAGGGCCTCGCCTGGCAGTACCACCTCGTCGCCGGTCGAGAGGATCGCCACTCGGGGCCGGCGCCGGACCTTGAGCCAGGGCCGGTTCATTGCCGCGGCCAGGCCGATGTCGCGTGAAGTCAGGCGCCGGCCGGCGGCGATCCCGAGCTCGCCGGCCCGGAAGTCGAGCCCGGCGGGCCGCACGTAGCGGCCCGGCTGGACCGACTGAAGGATCCGGACCCGGCCGGCCTCGGCTTCGGTGTTTTCCTGGATCACGATGGCGTCGGCGCCGGGCGGCAGCGGCGCGCCGGTGAAGATCCGGACCGCCTGGCCCGGCTCCAGCGGCTCGTGGCGCAGGGCCCCGGCAGCGATCTCAGCCACGACTTCCAGGCTGACCGGGACCTCGGTCAGGTCCGCAGCCCGGACCGCGTAGCCATCCATCGCCGAGACGTGGTGCGGCGGCTGGGTGAGCGCGGCGGTGACGTCCTCGGCCAGGACCCGGCCGAGGGCATCGGTCAGGCTTACGGTCTCCGCAGGCAGGGGCGAGAAGGCGCCGAGAATCCGAATCAGCGCCTCTTCGACCGAGATCATCAGGGGGCCTCGTAGGTGCCGGACTTTCCGCCGGACTTGTGGACCAGCCGGAGGTCGCCGATCCGCATGGCGCGGTCCCGGGCCTTGCACATGTCGTAGACCGTCAGCGCCGCCACGGCGACTGCCGTCAAAGCCTCCATCTCGACCCCGGTCCGGCCCTTCAGGCCGCAGCTGGCAGTGATTTCCACGGCGGAGGCCGCCTCGTCGAGCTCCAGCTCGACCTTGACCGAGGTCAGCGCCAGCGGATGGCAGAGCGGGATCAGGTCCGGGGTCCGCTTGGCACCCATGATACCGGCCAAGCGGGCCACCGAGAGGACGTCGCCCTTCTTGACCGCGCCGTCGCGGATCAGCGCCAGGGTCTCCGGAGCCATGAAGATCCGACCCTTGGCCACCGCCCGGCGCTCGGTCTCGGCCTTGTCGGCGACGTCGACCATGACCGCCCGGCCTTCCTCGTCCAGATGAGTGAAGCCGCTCATGGCCTCGCTCCAGTTCGCGCTGGTGCACCCTCCGGGCGCAGGGCCCGGGCAGCCGCGGCGACGTCGTCCTGGCGCATAAGGGACTCGCCGATCAAGAAGGCGCGGGCCCCGGTGGCACGCATCCGGCCCAGGTCCTCGCGGGTATAGAGGCCGCTTTCCGAGACCAGCAGGCGGTCTTCCGGAAGCTCCGGCGCAAGAGCCTCGGTGACCGCAAGATCAACCTCCAAGGTCTTGAGATTACGGTTATTAATACCGATCAGCAGCGAGCGCAGAGCGAGCGCCCGGGTCAGTTCCTCGGCGTCGTGGACCTCGAGCAGGACGTCCATGCCCAGGCTCATAGCCGCCGCCTCCAGTTCCGCCGCCTGGCCGTCGTCCAGGGCTGCGAGGATCAGCAGGATGCAGTCGGCGCCGAGCGCCCGGGCTTCGACCACCTGGTAGGGATCGAGCATGAAGTCCTTGCGCAGCACCGGCAGGTCGGTGGCCCCGCGCGCCGCGGTCAGGTGCGCTGCCTCGCCCTGGAAGTAAGGGCCGTCGGTCAGGACCGAGAGGCAGGCCGCGCCGCCGGACTCGTAGGCCCAGGCCAGCGAAGGCGGATCAAAATCCTCCCGAATCAGACCCTTGGAGGGCGAGGCTTTCTTGATCTCGCAGATCAGGGCGTAGCCTTCTGCCGCCGCGACCTGGCGCAAACGGTCCAGGAATCCGCGCGGTGGCGAGGCCTCGCGGGCCCGGGCTTCCAGGTCGGCCAGGGGAACGGCGGCCGCGCAGGCCGCGATATGGTCCAGCTTGTCCGCGCAGATCCGCGCCAGAACGTCGCTTTCGATCCGCTTGGCCTGGCGGCTCATTGCGGCGCCCCTTCGTTGGTGATCGCCACCAGGCGGTCCAGCACCGCCTTGGCCTTGCCGCCGGCGATCGCCTCGGCACCAAGCTCTACGCCCTGCCTGAGGTCCGAGGCCTTGCCGGCCACCAGCAACGCCGCCGCGGCGGTGTAGAGCACGATGTCGCGATAAGGGCCGCTCTCGCCACCGAGCAGGGCGCGCAGCGCCGCCGCGTTGGTCTCCTGGTCGCCGCCCAGCAGGTCCTGCAACCGGGCCTCAGGCAGGCCGGCGTCCTCAGGTGAGACCTCGAAGACGCGGATCTCGCCGTCCTTGAGCTCGGCCACGGTCGAGGGCCCGGTGGTGCTAAGCTCGTCCAGGCCGTCGGCACCGTGCACGACCCAGGCGCGCTCGTGGCCCAGGCCCTTCAGGACCTGCGCCAGGGGTTCGACCCACTCCTTGGCGAAGACCCCGATCAGCTGCCGCTTGACCCCGGCCGGATTGGATAGCGGCCCCAGCAGGTTGAAGATCGTTCGGGTGCCGAGCTCAACCCGGGTCGGGGCGACGTGGCGCATGGCGCTGTGGTGCCGGGGCGCCATCAGAAAGCAGGTTCCGGCCTCCTTCAGGGCCCGCTCGACCAGCTTCATGTCAGCCTCGATGTTGACCCCGAGCGCGGCCAGCACGTCGGCGGCGCCGGTCTTGGACGATAGGGCCCGGTTGCCGTGCTTGGCCACGGGCACGCCGCAGCCGGCGACTACGAACTGGGCGCCGGTCGAAACGTTGAGCGTGCCCTTTGCATCGCCCCCGGTACCGCAGGTGTCGATCGCGTCGGCCGGTGCCTCGATCGGCAGCATCTTGGCGCGCATGGTCCGCACCGCACCGGTGATCTCGGCCACGGTCTCGCCGCGGACCCGCAGGGCCATGAGGAAGCCGCCCATCTGCGAGGGCGTGGCGTCGCCGGACATCATGATGCCGAAGGCGGCCTGGGCCTGCTCTTCCGAAAGCTGGCCGCCGCTCGCGACGTAGGACAGGAGGGTCCGGAAATCGGTGGTCTCGGCCGCCATGCGATCTTTCCCTGGTTCAGGCCCCGCCTCAGGCGTTGTGGCCGGCGATGGCGAGGAAGTTGTGCAGCAGGGCGTGGCCGTGCTCGGAGGCGATGCTCTCCGGGTGAAACTGCACGCCATGGACGGGCATCTCGCGGTGCCGCAGCCCCATGATCGTGCCGTCCTCGGTCTCTGCGGTGACTTCCAGGCTGTCCGGCAAGCTGTCCCGCTCGACGGTCAGCGAGTGATAGCGGGTGGCCGAGAGCGGAGAGGGCAGGCCCTCGAAGACACCGCAGGCTTCGTGCCGGATCGGGCTTCGCTTGCCGTGCATTGGGTGCGGCGCTCGGACGACCCGGCCTCCGAAGGCTTGGCCGATGGCCTGATGGCCGAGGCAGACGCCGAGCAGGGGTAGACGGCCGGCGGCCTTGGCGACCAGCTCGAGGCAGATCCCAGCCTGATCGGGATCGCACGGGCCGGGCGACAGGATGATCCCTTGGGGTTCCATCTCCAGCGCCTCGTCCGCAGTCAGTGCATCGTTGCGCCTGACGGTCACCCGCGCGCCCAACTCCCCCAGGAAGTGGTAGAGGTTGTAAGTGAAGCTGTCGTAGTTATCGACTAGCAGAAACATTCCAGTACTTTATCGTATTTTTCTCATAGCTACGTTGAGCTGCGGGATCTTCTTATAACAGGTCGCTGGGCTCTAAGAAAGCGCGCCCCGGAGGATCGGACGCCGCCATCGGAACCCCTCCGCCGAGAGATCATAAACCGAACCTTAATCTTCGTCTTCCAATGAAGACTTGGACAGGCTCGTGCGAATCTGATTGTCTGTCTCGAGCCGGCGCAGGCGCCAGGTGGGCGACCGGCGAGGGGGGCTGGGCGGTCTTTCGAGACCGGCGTGATGACGAGCCACCTGCTTCTAAGGACGGTACGTGGGACGCAAGAGGCGCCGTAAGCAGCCGCAAAGGCCGAAGACGACACGACAGCCGGTGCCGAAGAAGGAACCGGCGGCGGCACCGCCACGCCCGGAGCGGAAGCAGGGTCACTGGCTAGTCTTGGCGGCGGTCGGCCTCTTCTTCAGCGGAGCCCTGATCGGCTCCGTGGTCGGCACCCAGATCGCCCGTCAGGACTTCGAGACGAGGCTGGCGGCCTTGGAGAGGTCCGCGGTGGAAAAGCCGGCATCCGGCATGTTGCGGCGGGAGCCTTCCAAGCATGCCCTGACCGTATTCCTTCCCGCCAAGTCTGGCACGGTGGTCTCCTCGCCGAGCGCACCGGAAAGCGCGCCAGAGGCGGTACCGGATCCAACTCCCCCCGCCACGGAGATCGGCGCGCTTTCCGAAGATCCGGGGCCGCCGATCCCGGTGGATCCGGCGCCGGTGGCACCAGAGCCGGAGCCTGTCGAGGAGCCGACGCGGCTGGCCCACGTGAACCCGACCCAGGAACCGATACCGGCGTGGCGGCGCCATGCCGTCCAGGTGGCGGCGCTCGGCGACCGCCCGGCGATCGCCATCGTCCTGGACGACCTGGCACTCAATCTGCCGAACACCCGCAAGGCGATCACCCTGCCGGCCCCGCTCTCAATGGCCTTCATGACCTACGGCTACGACCTCGAGCGTCTTACCAAGAGCGCCAGGGAGGCTGGCCACGAGTTGCTGGTCCACATGCCGATGGAGCCCAGGGACCGTTCGACCGATCCGGGGCCGAACGTCCTGACGACGGGCATGGCCGAGGCCGTCTTGGCCCGGCGGATCGACTGGGGGCTAAGCCGCTTCGATGGCTTCGTCGGGATCAACAACCACATGGGCAGCCGTTTCACGGCTTCGGCGCGGGAGATGGCCCAGGTCATGGCTGTGCTCAAGTCGCGTGGTTTGCTGTTCCTCGATTCTCAGACCGTCTCGGACAGCGTCGGCGGCCAGGTCGCAGAGGAACTCGGCGTCCCCTTCGCCCGGCGCGACATCTTCATCGATAACACGCCGGAGACCGGAAAGATCCGGGCTCAGCTCGCCAAGCTTGAGCGCCTTGCCAGCCGGCGCGGCTATGCTGTCGGTATCGGCCATCCCTACAACGAGACGATAGAGGTACTGGAGACCTGGATCCCAGAGGCAAAGGACCGCGGCTTCGTCTTCGTGCCGATTAGCAACATCGTGGGCCGTCCCAACGTCTCTGGCTGACCCGGTCGTTCAGCCCCTTTGGGCGGCGTAGCGCATGGCTTCCTCGGCAGCCCGGATGACCGCGCGTGCCTTGTTGCAGCTCTCCTGAAACTCCGCTTCCGGATCGCTGTCGGCAACGATGCCGGCCCCGGCCTGGATCTGGACCTTGCCGTCCTTGACCAGGGCGGTGCGCAGGGCGATGCAGGTGTCCATGGCGCCCCCGGCCCCGAAGTAGCCCACGGTTCCGGCATAGATGCTGCGCCGCTCCGGCTCCAGTTCGTCGATGATCTCCATGGCCCGGACCTTGGGCGCGCCGGAAACCGTACCGGCGGGGAAACCGGCGACCAGTGCGCTCATGGCGTCCTCACCCTCGGCCAGTTCGCCGCTCACGTTCGAGACGATGTGCATGACGTGGCTGTAGGTCTCGACGGTGAACTGCTCGGTGACCTTGACGCTTCCGACCTCGGCGACCCGGCCGACATCGTTGCGGCCAAGGTCCAGCAGCATCAGGTGCTCGGCGCGCTCCTTGGGGTCCGCCAGAAGCTCCTCGGAAAGCTGTCGATCTTCCTCGGCGTTGCGGCCGCGCGGCCTGGTACCGGCCAGGGGCCGTATCGTCACTTCGCCCTCACGCAGCCGGACCAG
>JASJAL010000234.1 GCA_030067055.1 Kiloniellales bacterium
CTGTCGACAGACATCTCAGCCGGCCTCCCCGCTCAACTGTGGATGGACGACCTTGCCCTCGTGGGTGATGCAGGTGCCCTTGATGATCTCGTCCTCCCAATCGATCTTCAGCTCGCCGCTCTCCGAATCGATGATGAGCTTGAGGAAGTTCAGGAGGTTCTTGGCGTAGAGCGCGCTGGCGTCGACCGCCAGGCGGCCCGGCACGTTGTGGTGGCCGACGATCTTGACGCCGTGCTTGGTGACCACCTTGCCGGCCTGCGCCAGCGTGCAGTTGCCGCCGGTCTCGACCGCCAGGTCGACGACCACCGAGCCGGGCTTCATCGACTTGACCATAGCCTCGTCGACCAGCTTGGGCGCGGGCCGGCCAGGGATCAGCGCGGTAGTGATGACGATGTCCTGTTTGGCGATGGTCTCGGAAATCAGCGCAGCCTGCTTCTTCTTGTATTCCTCGCTCATCTCCTTGGCATAGCCGCCGGCGGTCTCGGCCTGCTTGAACTCCTCGTCCTCGACCGCGACGAAGCTGGCGCCCAGGCTCTCGACCTGCTCCTTGGCGGCCGGCCGGACGTCGGTCGCCGAGACGATGGCGCCGAGCCGGCGCGCGGTGGCGATCGCCTGCAGGCCGGCGACGCCCGCGCCCATCACCAGGGCCCGGGCCGGCGCGATGGTGCCCGCCGCAGTCATCATCATCGGAAAGGCGCGGCCGAACTCCGCCGCCGCGTCCAGCACCGCCTTGTAGCCGGCCAGGTTGGCCTGCGAAGACAGCACGTCCATCGACTGGGCCCGGGTGATCCGCGGGATCATCTCCATGGCAAACGCGGTGACCCCCGCCTTGGCCGCCGCCTCGACTCCGGCCTTGTCACGCATCGGGTCGAAGAGCGCGAGGAGCACCGCGTCCTTGCCGATCAGGGCGAATTCATCGCTCGCCTCGCCCTCGGCCATCGGCCGCTGCACCTTGAGCACCACGTTGGCGCCGTCGAGCGCCGTCTTCTCGTCCTTGGCGATGCTGGCACCGGCCTTCTTGTAGGCCTCGTCCGTCATCGCCGCGCCCTGCCCTGCACCCTTCTCGACGCTGACGTCCGCGCCGAGGCCGACCAGCGCCTTGACGGTATCGGGCGACGCCGCCACACGCGCCTCTTGCGGATGGCGTTCCTTCGGGATCGCGATTTTCATCAAACCCCCGGCTTCCCTGAATGGCCCCTCCTCTAGTTAAGAGCGCAGAATCTCCCTGCTTGCAAGTCCTTCGCCTGCAATAGGTCGGTGATCTGTCGGAAGCTTGGAAGTGTCAGGCGGGATTCATCGCGACCTGGTCGCATCGCGCCCGACCGACGGGTCGGACGTGGTGCGCACCGAGAAGCCGCTCTGCTCGGCGATCAGGTCGGCTTCGCGCAGCGATGACGCGGGCGTTTCTTCCAGGACCAGGCCCTCGATGCCACGGCGCGGACTCGGCACGGCGGCCACGGCCGGAAATCCTGCCCGGAAGGCTAAGGTCGCCTGCCAGCGGTCGTCGCCCAGGACCTCGGCCAGGCGGGCGCCGATGGCGGACTCGCGTTTGAGCTGCCGGTCGCGGTCGATGACCTGGACGATCTGGTTCATCGGCTGCATGGCCAGGCCCTGAGCCGTCGCCCAAAGCTGCAGGCGCTGCCAGAACAAGCCCGCGCGCAAGGCGGTCGCCCGCTCGTAGGGATCGCGGACCGCAATGATACCGACCAGAGGCGCGGTCGCCAGCTGAACGTCCTGGGTCGCCGCGACCCACTGGCGATGGGTCTTCTCCGGCTCCGGCTTGGGCAGCATCTTGACCGCGGCGAGCGACAGTGGCGGCAGGCCGAAGGAGTCGATGGTCGGACCGTCCCGATGCCGCTCGATCTCTCGGGGCGTCAACCGGAACCAGGCGTTGCTGGCCTCGATCATCTCCCGGTCGGCCACGATGGCCTCGGTGGCATCGACCATCAGTCGGTCGAAGACCGCGCGCCGGGCCCCGTCTTCCAGCAGCACCAGGCGCAGGGACTCGTCCTCGCGCGCCAGGTCGTTGAAGGCCCACAGCGTCTCCCGCGGCACGCTCCGATCGGTGAGATAAGGGCCGCGGTTGGTGTGGCGCTGCGATATCGCGGCATAGAGCCCAGAAATGTCCCGTCGGCTGGGCGTGAAGCGCAGGCGGGCGACCGCCTCGGGCGCGGCAACGGTCGGCATCTCGGCCTGGGGCTCGGCGAGCTTGCCGGGCAGGAACTCGACCTCCGGCCGCAGTCCCTGGGCGCCGGCGGCCAGCACCATGTTCTCAAGGGCGCAACCCAGGGAGATGTGCTGTTCGCGCCGGAAGGGGTCCATCGGGCCGAGGTGCCGCCCCGGATCGGCCAACAGCTCCAGGGACTCCGCGCCGACCCGGAACAGCCAGGGCTGGGTGTTGTGGACGCTGGCGGCCAGGACCCCAGCGCGCACGAGCGCCAAGGGGCCCTCGCTCGGCCCCAGGCCCTGCCAGCTCTTCCAGGGCTCGTAGGCCGGCCCACGGCCGACGCTGAAGACGCCGGTGTCATAGGCCCGCCAGGCCAGGCCGCCGGCGGCCAGCAGGGCGAGCCCGCCGGCGCGCTTCAGGAATACGCGGCGCGTGTCGGGTTCCGAGCCGGGCTCCAGGGGCCAGGCCTCTAAGGTCTCGCGGTCTTGCGTCATGCCTCCCACCTGTCAGGACCAGGGTCCTTAACGGTGCCGATCTTTACCAAAAAGAAGTTACGGAAGCCTGAGCCGCCTCCGCGATCCAGGGCATGTGCGCAGACCGGTCCGTTGTCGCCGTCGGGCAAGGCAGGCCGCTCCAGGGATGCTCGGGATCGGCCCTATTCTGGAGAGCTTTGGTTTCCGGGGCCTTAATCCGATAGGTGCAGGGCTGTCCGGGCCAGCGATCAGCCCGCTGCCGGGACCTCGGCCGCCTTCAGCGCCTTGGTTTGCCGCTTCTTGAGGGCGGCTTCGTCGAAGTCGGCGACCAGGTCGTGGAACAGGCGGTGCCAGTTGATCTCGGCCTTGAGGTGCATGAAGACCGAACCCAGGCCGATGGCGGCGCGGTCCATCAGGACGAACTCGCGCGGCGGGGTGACGCCGCCGACCCGCTTCAGCTCCTTGTGCACCTTGCCGGCGACCTGGGCGCCGTAGAGGCCGCTCTCGCTGTCCTGGATCTTGCGGACCTTGTCCTCCAGCAGGGGCGCGTAGATGAACTCGGCCCAGATGTTGAGGACGTCGAGCAGCTCCTTGTCGATGCCGGTGAAGCCCCAGGTCTCGTAGGCGCTGACCGCCAGCGCCTCGTCGCCGGCCTCCAGGGCATGGTAGAGGTCGATGACCCCTCGGACGAAGCTTGAGTGGAAGACCCGGATGCAGCCGAAGTCGAGCAGGTTGACCGAGCCGTCCTCGCGCAGGCTGTAGTTGCCCAGGTGCGGATCGCCGTGGATCACCCCGTAGTAGTAGAAGGGCACGTACCAGGCCCGGAACATGTTGTAGGCCACGGTGTTGCGGAGCTCAGTGTCCGGATGGCCGGCGACGAAGTCCATGATCGGCGTCCCGCCGAGCCAGGTCATGGTCAACAGGCGGTCGGTCGAGAGCTCCGGCAATACATCGGGCACCCGCACGCCGGGCTCTTCAGCGAGCATATCGGCGTAGAGGTGCATGTGCCGGGCCTCGCGGTCGTAGTCCAGCTCCTCGCGGAGGCGCTCCGACAGCTCCTTGTAGATTTCCGAGGGATCGATCGCCTTGTCGCTGCGCCGGTAGATCGAGAACACCAGCTTCAGCTGCTGCAGGTCGGCCTCCACGGTCGATTGCATGTCCGGGTACTGCAGCTTGCAGGCCAGCTCGCTACCGTCGTGACCGCTCGCACGATGGACTTGGCCCAGCGATGCCGCCGCCGCGGCCTCGTGCTCGAAATCGGCGAACTTCGACTGCCAGTCCGGACCCAGCTCGCTACGCATCCGGCGGCGCACGAAGGGCCAGCCCATGGAGGGCGCGTTGGCCTGGAGCTGGCGCAGCTCCTCGGCGTACTCCCGCGGCAGGGCATCAGGGATAGTCGCCAGGATCTGGGCGACCTTCATCAACGGGCCCTTGAGTCCGCCCAGGGCGGACTTCAATTCCGAGGAATGCTTACCCGAATCGATATCGAAGCCCAGATAGCGGGCACCGATGAACTGGGCCGCCAGGCCGCCGACCGCCCCGCCGACCTTGGCATAGCGCTTGACCCGGCCGCTGAGGCGGGAGGACTCGTCAGTGAAATCGCTATCTGTCATGGCAACTAGATGGCCCCGCCAGCTCGACCTGTCCAGCGCCCGCGTCCGCGAGGCACCATTTGCATTCTATACGAAGGCCGGGATGCCAGGGATCTCGCTCAGGCCATGGCCTCCAACTCGTCGATGAAGCCGCCGACCACGCCAAGGCCTCGGGACCAGAAGGCGGGGTCCGCCGCATCGAGGCCGAAGGGCGCCAGCAGCTCCTTGTGACGCTTGGTTCCGCCGGCCCGCAGCATCTCCAAGTAGCGCTCGGCGAAGCCCGCCGAGGCGTCCTCGTAGACCGCATAGAGCGAGTTCACCAGGCAATCCCCGAAGGCGTAGGCATAGACGTAGAAGGGCACGTGGACGAAGTGCGGGATGTAGGCCCAATAGTGCCGGTAGTCGCCCTCCAGAGTCACCGCCGGCCCAAGGGCCTCCGTCTGGGTCTCCAGCCAGATCTCGCCCAGGCGCTCGGGCAGCAGCTCGCCCTTTTGCCGCTCGCCGTGGACCTGGGTCTCGAAGTTGTGCATCGCGATCTGCCGGACCACGGTGTTGAGCATGTCCTCCACCTTCTGCGCCAGCATGACCTTGCGGCGGGCCGGATCTTCCTCCGCGGCCAGCAGGGCCCGGAAGGTCAGCATCTCGCCGAAAACGCTGGCGGTTTCCGCCAGGGTCAGCGGCGTGTCGGCCATGAGATGGCCCTGACCGCCGGCCAGGACCTGGTGCACGCCGTGGCCCAGCTCATGGGCCAGGGTCATGACGTCGCGGGTCCGACCCTGGTAATTGACCAGCAGGTAGGGATGGGCGCTGGGCACGGTCGGATGGGCGAAGGCGCCGGGCGCCTTGCCGGGCCGGACCGGGGCGTCGATCCAGGGGTTGTCGAAGAAGCGGCGGCCGACCTCGGCCAGCTCGCCGGAGAAGGCGGCGTAGGCGGTAAGGACGGTGTCCCGGGCCTCCGCCCAGGGGATCCGGCGCCGGTCCTCGTCCGGCAGGGGCGCATTGCGATCCCAGTAGGGCAGACGATCGACCCCGAACCACTTCGCCTTCAGGGCGTAGTAACGGTGCGACAGCCTGGGGAAAGCCTCGCTCACTGCGGCAACCAGGGCGTCGACGACCTCGTCCTCGACATAGTTGCCCAGGTTCCGGGAGGAGACCGGCCGCGCGAAACCGCGCCAGCCGTCCTCGATCTCCTTGTCCTTGGCCAGGGTGTTGGTGATGTGGCTGAACAGCTTGACGTTGGCCCCCAGGACCTGGCCGAGGGACTCCGCGGCCCCCTTGCGGACCGCAGCATCGGGATCGGTCATCTTGTCCAGTATCTCGGCGCTGGTCAGCTCGACGACACCGGAGGGGCCGTCCAGAGGGAAGCGCAGCGCGGCCATGGTCTCGTCGAAGAGCCGGACCCAGGCGCCGCGGCCGGCGACGTACTTCTCGTGCAACAGGCGTTCCAGGTCGTCGGCCAGCTGATGCGGGCGCAGCGCCCGCAGGTCGCGCAACCAGGGCCGGTAGCGCGCCAGCCGCGCCGCTGCGACCAGCTTGGCCTCCAGCGCCTCTTCCGGCAACCGGTTGAGCTCCAGGGTGAAGAACAGAACCCGACTGGAGATCGCATTGGTGGCCTCCTGCATCGACTGGTAAAAGCGGCCGATCTCGGGATTGCTGATGTCGCCGGAATAGGCCAGCTGGGCGAAGCTCATGATGCGATCCAGGCGTTCGCGCAAGACCTCGTAGGCCTCGAGCGCCGCGCCCAGGGCCTCGCCGTCGAGCCCGGCCAGTTTCCCCTCGTAGCGCGCGCGAAAGGCCTCGGACTCCTCGGTCAAATCGGCCAGATCGGCCTTCAGCGCCGGGCCATCGATCTCCGGATAGAGGTCCGAGAGGTCCCAGGTCGGCAGGGAACCGAGTTCGGTTTGTGCGGATTGGGCGGAATCGCTCATGGTGCTGCACCTCCTTGACGCTCAGGCATATAGGCCGCCATAACGGATGAGCCAAGCGCGCAGCGAAACCGTACAGAAGAATGGCGCGACGGCCATAGGGGGATGGCGTGGATCTCGATCGCTGGCAAAGCTTGCCCGCTCTCCTGTTCGATCAGGCACAGCGCCTGGGCGACAAGCCCTTCCTTTGGGCCAAGAGGGAAGGCGCCTATCAGCCCCTGACCTGGACCGAGGTCGCGGATGTGGTCAGCACCCTTTCCCGCGGCTTGCGGGGCATCGGAGTCAAGCCCGGGGACCGGGTGGTCCTGGTTTCGGAAAACCGGCCGGAGTGGCTGATCGCCGATCTCGCGATCATGACCGCCGGTGCGATCACGGTGCCGGCCTACACCACCAACAACGTCGGCGATCATCACCACATCCTGTCGCACAGCGGGGCGGTCGGCGCCATCGTCTCGACCAAGGCGCTAGCGCACAAGGTCCTGCCGGCGGCGATCGATGCGCCGGAATGCCGCTTCGTGGCGAACATCCAACCGCCGGCGCTGGGCCAGGACACCACCGTCGAGACCTACGACTGGTGGCAGCTGCTGGACGACGGCGCCAAGCGGCCCGACGACGTGGCCGAGATGGTCGCCAAGCTCAAGCGCGACGACACCGCCTGTTTCATCTACACCTCGGGCACCGGCGGCACGCCGAAGGGCGTGATGCTGAGCCACCTCAACATCATGCAGAACTGCCTCGGCGCCTACGACGTGCTGAAGACCCTGGGGGTCGGCGACGAGGTCTTTCTGTCCTTCCTGCCGCTCTCGCACGCCTACGAGCATTCCGGCGGGCAGTTCTTCCCGATGGCCCTCGGTGCCCAGATCTTCTACGCCGAGAGCGTCGAGAAGCTGCTGACCAACTTGGCCGAGGTGCGACCGACACTGATGACCGCGGTGCCGCGGCTCTACGAGTCGATCTACCAGCGGATCCTCAAGGGGGTCGAGAAGGAGGGCGGCCTCAAGGCGAAGCTCTTCCACCGCACCATCGAACTCGGGCGCAAGCGCTACCTGGACCCCCGCAGCCTGACCTTGGCGGAGCGGATAGTCGACGCAATGTTGACGCTTCTGGTCCGCCGCAAGGTCGAGCAGCGCTTCGGCGGCCGACTCAAGGCCTTCGTCTCCGGCGGGGCAGCGCTCAATCCGGACATCGGCATCTTCTTCACCGCGCTGGGCCTGCGCATCCTGCAGGGCTACGGCCAGACCGAGGCGGCGCCCGTGATCTCCGTCAACTTGCCGGGCAAGGTCAAGATGGAGACCGTCGGGCCGCCGATGACCGGCGTCCAGGTGCGGATCGCGGAAGACGGCGAGATCCTGGTACGCGGGCCCATGGTGATGAAGGGCTACTGGCGCGACGAAGCGGCAACCAAGGCGGTGCTGAAGAACGGCTGGTTGCACACTGGCGACATCGGCGAAATAGACGCCGAAGGCTTCGTGAAGATCACCGATCGCAAGAAGGACATCATCGTATTTTCCGGCGGCGACAACGTCTCGCCCGCCCGGATCGAAGGTTTCTTGACGCTGCAGCCTGAACTCCATCAAGCCATGGTCTACGGCGACAAGCGACCCAACTTGGTCGCCCTGCTGGTGCCGGATCCAGATTTCCTGAGAGACTGGGCGAGAGAGAACGGCAAGTCCGGCGGTCTTGCAGAGCTGCACGGAGATCCTGAGCTACGCAAGGCGATCTCCGCCGCGGTCGAGCGGGTCAACGCCGAGCTTTCGCCCCTCGAGAAGGTCCGTCGCTTCACCATTGCGCCGGAAGCCTTCTCGGTCGACAACCACATGATGACGCCGACCCTCAAGATCCGCCGGCACAAGATCAAGGAGAGCTACGGCTCCGTGCTCGACGGCCTCTACGACCGCCGACCGAGCGAAGCGGCCCAGAACGAGGCGGCGCAAAGCGGATCTTGAAGCCGCTCGTTGTTACCTAAGCCCGAGCGAACGCGAAGCTGGCCGCGAGAAAGCTCCCGGGCCGAGATCGACCCGACCGGCCTCGAACGCGATCTAGGCGCCCTCGCCGTCCTGCAGACAGTCGAGGATCGCGATCAGCGCGTCGGCGCGCAGCAAGGTGTCCTGGTGGAAGCGGCGTTCCGCACCCCGGGCGCCTTCGGCCAGCTTCGCCCTGGCACTCGCCCGGGTCCGCTCTGCGACCACGTAAGCTGCATCCATCCCGCCCATCACGCGGATCACGTCGCGGATCGGCATTTCGATCGCCTGGCGCTGGGCCTCGTAGAGCGCACCGTCCTCGGGACGGGTGGTGAGCTCCGGCTCGATATAGGTCCTGTTTTCCGGACAGGCGGAGTTGCCCTGGGGCAGGGCGTCGCCCTGGCCGTCCTGAGCCTGGGTCGTCGCCATCGCCAGCAGAAGCCCGGCGGCGGCGAGGCAGATTGGGCTGAGATATCGCATGGCCGCGACCCTAGCAGCCCCTGCGCCACGCCGCGCTTCACGATCGAGCGAGCGGGAACCCGCCGCGCAGCTCAGACTTTGTGATAGCCGCGATACCATTCGACGAAGCGAGGCAGGCCTTCGTCGATTGCGGTGTGCGGCTCGAAGTCCAGGTCGCGCCGGGAGGCAGCGATGTCGGCATAGGTCTCCTTGACGTCGCCGGGCTGCATGGGCCCGAATTCCTTGATCGCTTCTTTGCCGCAGGCCGCCTCCAGCACGCCGATGAAGCGCATCAAATCCTCGGAGCGGTGATTGCCCAGGTTGTAGATTCGCTGTGGCGGTGCCCCGCCGCCGTCGGCCGGCGGCCGGTCGAGGGCATTGATCGTGCCGGCGACGATGTCGTCGATGTAGGTGAAGTCCCGGCGCATGTCGCCCTTGTTGAAGATCGTGATCGGCCGTCCTTTGAAGATCGCGTCGGTGAAGATGTAGGCCGACATGTCCGGCCGGCCCCAAGGCCCATAGACCGTGAAGAAACGCAGCCCGGTCGAGGGCAGGCGATAGAGATGCGCCGCCGTGTAGGCCATCAACTCGCCCGCGCGTTTGGTCGCGGCGTAGAGCGAGACCGGATGGTCGACCGAATCCTCGACCGCGAAGGGCAGCTTGGTGTTGGCGCCGTAGACCGAGGAGGAGGAGGCGTAGACGAAATGCTCGCAGCGCGGCAGTCGCCGGCAGGCCTCGATCATGACCTGCTGGCCGGTGACGTTGGCATCGATGTAGGCGAAGGGATTCTCCAACGAGTACCGCACCCCGGCCTGGGCCGCCAGGTGGGCTACCCTGGTGATCTCCGGATGGGCCTCGACGAGGCCCAGGATCGCCGCCCGGTCGCTGACGTCCAGGCGGTGGAAGGCAAAGGCGTTGCGACCGCGAAACTGGGCGAGGCGCGCTTCTTTCAGGGCCGGATCGTAGTAGTCGTTGATGTTGTCGATGCCGATGACCTGCTCGCCCCTGTCGAGAAGAGCCTTGGCCACGTGGGATCCGATGAAGCCGGCAACGCCGGTGACGAGGACGGTCATTGAGCTTGCTTTGCTGTAAGAATGCCGAAGGACGCAAAGGAGCCGGCAGTCTAGCGGTTTTGCCGGGCGGTGAAAGGTGAGCGTCGCGTCGCAGTGCCAAAGGTCGGCGCCACGGCCGCCACTTGGAACGGGAAGCCTGCTTGAAGGTCCGGTGCCTCCGAGGCTATCCTAGCGATGTCGGGGCGAAGCGGTCTCCCGACCATCACAAGGCATACCTTGCCCAAGCACCGCTCAACGCTCCTGTTTGGGAGGGTCGAGCAATTGGGCAATTTGCAGTCAAGTCTCACTCCTGAAGATCTGCTTTCCGTCGTCGGGTCCGCGGCCTGTCCAAAGATCGTCGACGTGCGACGTCTCGAGGCATTCGGCGCAGCGCCCGATGTCCTTCCGGGCGCGGTCTGGCGCGACCACCGGGACGCAGCGTCCTGGGGCCGGGAGATTGCCGACAGCGATGACATCGTCGTCTATTGCGTCCACGGCCATCAGGTCAGCCAGAGTGCGGCCGCACTGCTGCGCGGCCAGGGCGTCGGCGCCCGCTATCTTGCCGGCGGCATCGAGGCCTATCGGGAGGCCGGCGGGATCACGATCAAGACATCGCCCGGCCTCCAGGACCGCAAGGCAGACGCCAGCCACTGGGCTGTGGCGACCGATGCCGATCTCGACCGCCTCGTCCGTGTCTGGTTCGTGCGACGCTTCCTCGATCCGGCAGCGCAGCTGCACTTCGTCGAGGCGGACTGGGTGGACGAGGTCGCAGCGGAGCTCGGCGGCCGGCCGATCCGGCCCAAGCCTTCGGAGCAGGACGCAGGCGGGACCTTGAACGACTTCTTCCTGAGCTACAGTTCGGGAGATGCCGTCCTTCGGGATTTCGCAAGAATCCTCGAGACCAGCCAAGCAGACGACCGTCGACTCGGGATTGGAGTTCCTATCATGATCGAGGGCCTGTTCGAAGTCTTTGACGACGATGCGGCGCGGGTGTCGGCGGCCCTGCCGGTCTTCGACGCCATCTATGCCGGATGTCGGCGGCGCGCCTCGGCGGGCTCCGCTCCGAAGAGGTCCTGATGGGCGGAACCGACAGCATGGCCGGCACAAAATCCGAGGTCCCCAAGGTCGATTTCAGGGAGGCCTTTCGGGTCTGGCTGCGCATTGGCCTGATCAGCTTCGGCGGGCCGGCCGGGCAGATCGCGCTGATGCACAAGGTCCTGGTCGAGGAGAAGAAATGGATCGACGAGGCGCGTTTTCTTCACGCCCTCAACTTCTGCATGCTCTTGCCGGGACCCGAGGCGCAGCAGCTGGCGACCTACGTCGGCTGGCTGCTGCACCGAACCTTGGGCGGCCTGATCGCCGGCATCCTTTTCGTACTGCCGGGCGCCCTGGTGATACTGGCGCTGTCGCTACTCTATGCGGCCTTCGGCCAGTTGCCCCTGGTCGAGGCGGCCTTCTTCGGAATCAAGGCGGTGGTCCTGGCGGTGGTGGCCGAAGCCCTGCTGCGCATCGGCCGTCGGGCCCTGCGCAGCCGACTGCACCTGGGGATCGCGGCGGCGGCTTTCGTCGGGATCTTCTTCTTCGCCCTGCCCTTCCCGCTGATCGTGGTCCTCGCCGGACTGCTCGGCTTTCTTGGTGCAGCCCTGGGGCAGCGCGCCGACCCGAAGGAACCGGACGCCGAGGTGCCCATTGGGCGTGCCGACCGCCGCGCGAGCCTGCGAGCGGCCCTGGTCTGCCTGGCGCTCTGGCTTGCGCCGACCGCGGCCCTCCTGGCGCTCCTGGGGCCAGACCAAGTCTTCTCACAGATCGCCGTGTTCTTCAGCAAGATGGCCGTCGTCACATTCGGCGGCGCCTACGCGGTACTGGCCTACGTCGGACAGCAGGCGGTCGAGACCTACGCTTGGCTAGAACCCGGCGAGATGCTCGATGGCCTCGGTCTCGCCGAGACGACGCCCGGCCCGCTGATCATGGTGGTGCAGTTCGTCGGCTTTCTGGGCGCCCACCGCAATCCCGGCGCCCTGGACCCCTTCGGCGCCGGGATCCTGGGCGCCGTCCTGACCACCTGGGTCACCTTTCTGCCCTGTTTCGCCTGGATATTTCTCGGCGCCCCCTATGTCGAGGCGCTGCGCGGCAACAGGAAGCTCGACGCCGCGTTGTCCGGGGTGACTGCCGCCGTGGTCGGGGTGATCCTCAACCTCGCCTTGTGGTTCGCCCTGCACATCAGCTTCGCCAGGGTCGAGGAGGTGCGGATTTCGGCCCTGCGGCTCTACCGCCCGGTCTGGGAGAGCGTCGATCCGGCTTCCCTCGTACTGACCGCTGCCGCCCTGGTCGCGATGCTGCGCTTCAAGCTGCCGATGCTTCCGACCCTGGCGGCCGGCGCGGC
>JASJAL010000235.1 GCA_030067055.1 Kiloniellales bacterium
GCGCCACAAGTCGGGCCTGGCCATGCGCTTCCCGCGCATCCATCGCATCCGCTGGGACAAGCCCGCCGCCGAGGCCGACCGGCTGGAAAGCCTGGAAAAGCTGGTCGAGGCGTAGTTCAGCCCTCCTCGGCAAAGAGCTCGCTCTGGACGCCGAGGTAGCCGTCCCAGGCGAACCAGTAGGCGACGTGCCCGGGGATCCGGGGCAGGCGGGTGCCGTTCGGCCCGACCAGCGCCTCTTCTTCTAAGCGCCAGAGCCCGCCCGGGCCGGATAGCCGACCGCGGTCGACGCTGGCCTCGAAGCGCCGGCCGTCGCGGGCGTAGGCGCGCACGCTGCGGGTCCGGGCATCGCCGACCAGGACGACCTCCTGCTGGCCGACCCGGTCGTTGATCACCCGGCCCTCGCCGAAGGCTGCGACCGGCCAGGCCTTGGCCGCGCCGACGCTGCGGATCCCGAAGACATAGTCCTTCTGCTTCAGGCGGGTCTGGTCGACCAGGGCCGGGAACATCAGGTTCGGACTGGCGAAGTAGTCCCGGTAGACCACGCCGGAGCCGTAGTCGCGGCTGTGCCCGGTCTCCAGCGACAGCACCCGGGTCTCGGGCTTGAGGGCGCGCCAGCGGCCCCAGGAGGTGATGGTGACAGGGCGGATCTTGAGCTTGATGCCGCTGCCGACCAGAGGGCCGACCACCGGCTCGCCGGTGAACTGGTTCCAGAGGCTGTCGGTCTCCCGGTCGAACATCAGCTTGTTCGAGCGATAGAGGAAGCCGGAGGAGCCGAAGACGAAGGGCGCGTCGCGGCCCTCCACTTTGGTCTCGAAGAGGATGCCGGCGCCGCAGAGGGTGCAGTAGGCCAGCGCCACCGGTACACCGCCGATGGTCTCGTTGAACATCTCGTGCCAGCCCATGATCCGCAGCGGATAGGCCCGGGCATCGCCGTTGATCTCGACGCCGAAGACAAGGTCGTCGTCGCGGAGGTAGTCGGCCTCGGCCGCCGCGATCAGCTCCGGGTCGTCGAGCGATGGAATGCCATCGACGGCGACCCCGCCCCAGGTGATCTCTTCCAGGCGGATCCGCATGGTCTCCGGCTCCGTGGTCCAGGGAACCAGGAAGGTCAGGAATCGCGGATCGATGGTCGCGAAGAGCTTGAGCTTCAGCGTGGCGTAGCTGGGATGAGGCGCGACCTCCGGGTGCGCCTGCTGCCAGAGCATCCATTCGAACCAGCCCTCGGCTTTGTGCCCGGTAAGCTCGGCAAGGGTGGCCTCGATCTCCGACTGGGCCGTGCCGCTATAGCGCAGAGCCAGGATCAGGGTCGGCACGATGTCGGTCTCGCCACGCGCCTCCAAGGCGGTCAGCGCCGCCAGCAACCCGTCGCGCGTGCCGAAGACCAGATCGTCACTGTGCCGCGCGACCTCTTCGTCGGTCAGCGCGAGGGCCGGCTGCGGCGTGGTCGCGATCAGGATGGAGATACAGAGTCCGGCCGCGGCGGTCAGAAGGGCTTTCAAGGAACTGCATTGCATCGGCCGGATCCTCCGGAGCAGAAAGGCACGCGGCGCCGGTCCGCGCGTGGACTTGGATCTGGGGTCCCGGAGTGAGATTACAGGCCGTCCTCGCCGGAATGTGAGCGAGCGTGTGCCGGCGCGAAGGTTGTCGAGGGGCCGCAACAGCCTCAGCGCTGCGCCGTTTCCCAGTCCGGGTGGATCCAGGGTTCCTGGTTCGAGGGCGGCAGGAGATCGCGGCCCAGGATATGGTCGCTGGCCTTCTCGCCGACCAGGATCGAGGGTCCGTTGAGGTTGCCGTTGGTGATCCGTGGAAAGATTGCGGAGTCGGCGACCCGTAAGCCGTCCAGGCCGATCACCCGGCACTCGGGATCGACCACCGCGCCGGGATCATCGGGCGCGCCCATGCGGCAGGTGCCGCAGGGGTGGTAGGCGCTCTCGACCGCCCCTCGGATGAACTCGTCGAGCGCCGCGTCGCTCTCGGCCTCCGGCCCCGGCGCGATCTCCCGGCCACGGTAGGGGTCGAAGGCCGCCTGGGCGAAGATCTCCCGGGTCAGGCGGATGCAGGCGCGGAAGTCGGCCCAATCCTCCGGCTCCGATAGGTAGTTGAAGCGGATCTCCGGCGCCGCCTCGGGATCGGCCGAGCGCAGGCGGACCCAGCCGCGGGATTTGGAGCGCATCGGCCCGACGTGGGCCTGGAAGCCGTGGCTCTTGGCCGGCGCCTTGCCGTCGTAGCGGATCGCGACCGGCAGGAAGTGGAACTGGATATCGGGGTAGCGCACTCCAGCCTTGGAGCGGATGAAGGCCGCCGATTCAAAATGGTTGCTGGCGCCGTGGCCACGCTTGAGCAGCAGCCACTCGGCGCCGATCCGCGCCTTGGAAAAGAGGTTGAGCTGGGAATAGAGGGTGATCGGTTGCGTGCAGGCCTGCTGGACGTAGAGCTCCAAGTGGTCCTGCAGGTTCTCGCCGACCCCCGGCAGCGCGTGCAGCGGAGCGATGCCGGCGGCCTTGAGGCGCGCCGGATCGCCGATGCCGGAGAGCTGAAGCAACTTGGGCGAGTTGATCGCGCCGGCAGCGAGCACGACCTCGCGCGCCGCCTTGGCCAGGGTCAGGCGGCCACCGCGACGGTACTCGACGCCGATCGCGCGCTTGCCGTCGAGCAGGACCCGCTGGACCAGGGCCCGGCTCACCAGGCGCAGGTTGGGGCGCTTCAGCGCCGGCTGCAGGTAGGCGTTGGCGGCGGACCAGCGGCGGCCCTTCCAGACCGTCATCTCCATCGGCCCGAAGCCTTCCTGCTTTCCGCCGTTGTAGTCGGAGGTCAGTTCGTAGCCGGCCTGGCGTCCGGCCTCGACGAAGGCCTCGTAAAGCGGGTTCCTGCGCGGGCCGCGGGTGACGTGCAGGGGCCCGGCCTCGCCGCGCCAGCCGGCCTCGCCGCCATGGCTTGACTCAAGCCGCTTGTAGTAGGGCAGGACGTGGCGGTAGCCCCAGCCGGCGGCGCCGGCCGCCTCCCAGCCGTCGAAGTCGCAGGCGTGGCCGCGCACGTAGACCATGCCGTTGATCGAGGAGGAGCCGCCGATCACCTTGCCGCGCGGGCAGGCCAGGCGCCGTCCGCCGAGCTGCGGCTCCGGCTCGGCCTGATAGCCCCAGTCGTAGCGCTTCATGTTCATCGGGTAGGAGAGGGCGGCCGGCATCTGGATCAGGGGCCCGGCATCGCTGCCGCCGTGCTCCAGCAGCAGCACCCGGTGCCGTCCCTCCGCGCTCAGCCGGTCGGCCAGCACGCAACCCGCCGAGCCGGCGCCGACCACGATGTAGTCGTAGCTCTCGGCACTCATGGCAATCTGACTAACGCAGACGTGAGGTCCGGCCCCTGCCATCTCCTCGAGGTCAACTCCGGGGCGGCGATCTGGACCTCATAATGAGCCTCCCGGCTCGCCGGATCGCAGCTCTGGTAAATCTCGCCCTGGGCGGCGTTGACCCGGTGGCTGCTGGTGATCGGCCGCCGCCGGGGCAGGGTTTGGGACATGGTCACGGTTGAGCCTCCGGGGCAGAGATCTGCGAATCGACATACTCCCGGGCGATGCGCCGGGCCGCCTCGGCGTCCATGGCGCCGCCGGCCAGGGCGGCGTTGAGCCAGAGGCCATCGATCAGCGCCGCCAGGCCGGCGGTCAGGCGCTCGGCTTCGGCCCGGGGCAGGAAGAGCTTGAAGGCATGCAGCAGGTTGCTGCGCAGGCGGCGCTGGTAGATCCGCTGGATCCGCAGCAGGCCGGGCGACTGGCGGACCATCGACCAGAAGGCGAGCCAGGCCGAGACCACCTCAGGTACGCATTGGGTCGGCGCGAAGTTGGCATCGATGATGGCGTGGATCCGCGCCTGCGGGCCGTGGGCCCGGGAAAGGCGCGCTACGGCCTCGCCGCGCAGGGCCTCGACCAGGGTCAGCATTGTCGCCTCCATCAACCCGGCCTTGTCCTGGAAGTAGTGAGCGATGATCCCTGCCGAGAGCCCGGCACGGCGGCTGATCCGCTGCACGGTGGTGTTGGCGAAGCCGTCCTCGTGCATCGAGGCGATGGTTGCGTCGATGAGCTGGCGCCGCCGGATCGGCTCCATTCCCAGCTTCGGCATCTTGGCTGCCCCAAAGGTCGTCGAAGATCGCGTCAGCCTAGTTGTCTTATATTGAACGTTCAATCAAAAAAGAACTATAGTGCAGGCCCGAGAGACGGAGTGGAACCAGGAGGGCTGACGGCCGCTTCGTGTTTCCTCTAGACTTCCGGGGCAACAACAAGCGCGCCGTCCGGCGACGGGCTGTGCGCGGCAGGCAGCGGCGGGCCGGTAGGGGCCGAAGCCGGAACCTGCGACTAGGGGAGGTTGGAAAGTCATGATTGCCAAGCGTTTACTTGCTGTTGTTTCGTTGTCGCTGCTGGTCGCCGCCGGTGCGGCCCGGGCCGCAGATCCGGAGTCCTGCAAAGAGGTCCGCCTGTCGGACGTGGGTTGGAGCTGCGTCACCGCGACGACCTCGATTGCGGTCTCGATCCTGGAGGGTCTGGGCTACGAGACCAAGGTCGACGTGCTCTCCGTTCCGGTCACTTTCCAGGGCTTGGCTAACAAGGACGTCGACGTCTTCCTCGGCCTCTGGCTGCCGACTCAGCAGAGCATGATCGACCCCTACTTCCAGAAGAATCAGATCTCCCGAGTCGCGACCAACCTGGAGGGCGCCAAGTACACGCTGGCGGTCAACAAGGCGGCCTTCGACGGCGGCGTGAAGACCTTCGCCGACCTGGCTGCAAACAAGGACAAGTTCGACGGCAAGATCTACGGCATCGAGCCCGGCAACGACGGCAACCAGATCATCCAGGACATGATCGACAACAACGCCTTCGACCTGAAGGGCTGGGAACTGGTCGAGTCTTCCGAGCAAGGCATGCTGGCGCAGGTCGACCGCGCCGGTAAGCGCGAGGACTGGATCGTCTTCCTCGGCTGGGAGCCGCATCCCATGAACCGGCGCTTCGAGATGGCCTACCTGGACGGCGGCGACGACTACTTCGGCCCGAACTTCGGCGGTGCGACGGTCTACACCCTGGCGCCGGCGGGCTATAGCGAGCAGTGCCCCAACGTCGGCAAGCTGTTGCAGAACCTGACCTTCTCGCTCGACATGGAGAACGAGATCATGGGCTACATGCTGGACGACGGCATGGATCCGGCGGCTGCGGCGGTGAATCTGGTGAAGAACAATCCGGACCTGGTCGACCGCTGGCTCGCCGGCGTCACCACCATCGACGGCAGCGGCGACGGCGCCGCGGCGGTGAAAAAGCACCTCGGCATGTAGGCCGGCGTCAGCCGTGGACTTTGGAAAAACCGGGCGGTCGGCTCCCCTCGGGGCCGGCCGCCCCTCGCGTTCGGGCCGGGGGAGGGAGAGGCGTCCATGGACTCGCTGACGGAACAGATCGAGGCCTTGAAGATCCCCGTGGGCCTTTGGGGCAAGGACTTCATCGATCTCTTGACCACCAACTTCGCGACCGCCTTCGACCTTATATCGCAGGCCCTTGAATCCATGATCGACGGTTTGACCGACGGGCTGCTGTGGTTTCCGCCCCTGGTGCTGATCGCGATCATCGCGGGCCTGGCCTACTGGCTGCAGCGCTCCTGGTGGCTGGTCGCCGGGGTCGTGGCCTCGCTGCTGTTCATCATCAACCAGGGCTACTGGGAGCCGACGATCAACACCCTGGCGCTGGTCGGGGTCGCGACCTTCCTCTGCATGCTGCTCGGGATCCCGATCGGGATCGCGGCGGCGCACCGGCCCTGGCTCTACACGGCGATCCGGCCGGTTCTCGACTTGATGCAAACCCTGCCGCCCTTCGTCTACCTGATTCCGACGGTGGTGCTCTTCGGTCTGGGCGTCGTGCCGGGCCTGATCTCGACCGTGGTCTTCGCGATCCCGGCGCCGATCCGCCTGACCTACCTGGGCGTGTCGTCGACGCCGAAGCAGCTGGCCGAGGCCGCCGAATCCTTCGGCGCGACCAAGCAGCAGCTGCTGTGGAAGGTCGAGCTGCCCCATGCCATGCCGACCATCATGGCCGGCTTCACTCAGGCGATCATGCTGTCCCTCTCGATGGTGGTGATCGCCGCCTTCGTCGGCGCCGGCGGCCTGGGGACCTACGTCGTGCGTGGCCTGCAGCAGTTCAAGCCCGAGATGGGCATCGAGTCCGGCCTGGCGATCGTGATCCTGGCGATCCTGCTGGACCGCATCTGCAAGCAGCCGGAGCGCAGGGCCCAGGGAGGCTGAGGCATGGCGATCGTTGCCTTCAAAGCCGTCGACATCATCTTCGGCAAAGACGCCGAGCAGGCCCTGCCGCTGCTCGACGAGGGCCGCTCGCGGGAGGAGATCTTGGAGGCGACCGGCAACGTCCTCGGGGTCGCCGGCGCCAGCCTCGAAATCGACGAAGGCGAGATCTGCGTCCTGATGGGGCTGTCGGGCTCCGGCAAGTCGACCCTGCTTCGGGCGGTCAACGGACTGAACCCGGTGACCCGGGGCGAGGTTCTGGTCCGCGAGGGCGATGAGATGACCGACGTCGCGCGCTGCGACGCCGCCACCTTGCGCCGCCTGAGGACCGACCGCATCGCCATGGTGTTTCAACAGTTTGCGCTGCTTCCTTGGCGCACCGTCGAAGAAAACGTCGGGCTTGGCCTGGAACTGCGCGGCATGGCCCGGGACCAGCGTCGGGCCATCGTCGCGGAGAAGCTCGAACTGGTCGGCCTGGCGCAGTGGAAAGACAAGTACGCCCACGAGCTCTCCGGCGGCATGCAGCAACGGGTCGGCCTGGCCCGGGCCTTCGCCACCGACGCCGACATCCTGCTGATGGACGAGCCCTTCTCGGCGCTCGACCCGCTGATCCGCACGCACCTCCAGGACGAGCTGCTGGAGCTGCAGCGCCGACTGAAGAAGACGATTATCTTCGTCAGCCACGACCTGGACGAGGCCCTGAAACTGGGCACCGACATTGCGATCATGGAAGGCGGGCGGATCGTCCAGGTCGGCCGGCCAGAGCAGATCGTGCTCGATCCGGCCAACGATTACGTTGCCGAGTTCGTCGCCCATATGAACCCGCTGGACGTGCTGCGCGGCGCCTCGCTGATGACCCCGCTGGCCGAGCTGCGGCGCGAGGGCGACGCGGTCCTGCTCGACCGGGAAGGGCGCTTCCGGATCGAGCTCGACGGTGCCGGCGCGCCCAGTGGTGTCAGCCTCGACGGCCAGCCCGGCCGCCTGCTTGCCTACCAGCCCGACCAGGACCACGAGGCCTGGCGCGAGGCCGCCTTGATCACCGCCTCGACCGAGATGACCTTGCGCACGGCCATCGAGCTACGCCAGGCCAGCGGCCATCCCGTCGCCCTGCTGGAGGAGGGCCGTCTTGTCGGAGTCTGCGGCGATGACGAGATCTACAGGGGTATCCTGCGCCAGGCCGCCCTGGCCCCGGCCAAGGCCGGCAGGGAGGAGACCCGTCATGCGTCCTAGCCTTCGGCTTTGTCTCTTCGCGTTGCTGCTCTGCCTCGGCTCCGGGGCGGCGGCCCACTACGTCAGGCTGGACGAGGAGCTGGTGACCAAGGGGACGCTGACCATCGGTCTGGGCCTGGCCGGCCGGCCCTTCTCCTACCGCGAGGCCGGCGAGCTGAAAGGCTTCGAGGTCGAGATAGCGCGGGCGGTGGCCGCCGCTCACGGCCTGGATCTGGAAGTCAAGCAGTTGCCGCGGGCCAAGCTCCGGGCCGCCCTGGAGGCCGGCGAGGTCGACGCGATCAACACCCTGCCGTTGAAGCAGGAAGCCCAAGCCGAGGGCTTGGCCTTTCTGCCCTATCTCGCGGTGGGCAACCACATGCTGATCCTGAAGGGCAACCCCTTCCGGGTTGACGGCGCCGGCGATCTGGGCGGCCGCACGGTGGCGGTGACCGGCGGGACCTCGGCGGAAGACTTCGCCCGTTCCCTCAGCGAAGAGCTCCAGGCCGCCGGCCACAGCAAGATGCGTATTCACTCCTTTCCCAACCACCGCCACACCCACATCCCGGTCTCGATGGGCCACGCCGCCGCCTACTTCGTGCACACGGTCAGCGCGATCGCGACCACCCGCGATCCCGAGTCCCGCATGATGCTGGTCGAGGGCGTGTTCCGGGCCGAGCGCGAGGTCGGCTTCGCGATGCGCAGCAAGGGCTCGAACATCTACCATGCCATCGAGCACGCCATCGCAGCCGCAGTCGCGACCGGTAAGTACGAGCGCATCGTTGTAGACTCCGGCCTGCCGCCGGATCTCTCCGCGTTCAAGAGGTGACCGCCGTGGCCGGGCCGATTCGCGGCGTCCTCTTCGACAAGGACGGGGTGCTGATCGACTTCGAGGCGACCTGGGACCCGGTCAACCGGCGCCTGGCGGAAAAGATCGCCTGCGGCGATGCGGCGCTGGCGGCTCGCCTGCTGATTGCCGGCGGCTATGACGAGGACGGCGGAGGCATGCGGGCGGGAACGGTCCTGGCCGCCGGGACACCGCCGGAAGTCGCCGCCGCCTGTATCGACCTCTTACCGGCCTGGGAGGTGGGAGCTTTGGCCGAGGAAGTCGACCGCTTCTTCGACGCCACCAGCCCCGAACTCGCCGTTTCCCTGCTCGACCTGGCCGGGCTCTTCGAGCGGCTGAAGGGCAGAGGGCTCGCCCTCGGCGTCGCGACCAACGACAGCGAGCTCGGTGCCCGGCGCGGACTGGAGCGGCTCGGCGGCCTCGACCGACTCGATTTCCTCGCCGGCTACGACAGTGGCCACGGCGCAAAACCGGCCCCGGGCATGGCCGAGGCCTTTTGCCGCGCCACCGGCCTGGCCGCCGCCGAGATCGCGGTGGTCGGCGACAACCTCCACGACCTGGAGATGGGCCGTGCCGCGGGCGCCGGCCTTCTGATCGGTGTCCGCTCCGGCACCGGTGACCCCACCGCCCTGGCCGCCGCCGCGCACCACGTGCTCGACAGCGTGGCGGAGCTGGAGAATCTCCTCGACCAGGTCTGAGGTGCAGGACTTGGCGAGATGGCTGCAAGCCGGCCAGTGACGATTGGGACATTGAGATGCACGCAAGGCGTGCGGCCGCCGCATGCCGTCAGAAGCGGGGCGTCTCCTCGCTGCCGGCATCGCGGCGCCGGCCGCGACGGCGGCCTTCGCGCTTGGGGCGCTGCAGGAGGCCGCCGGCCTGCTGCTGCTCGGTGGCGCCGGTCGAGATCGCACCCAGGGAGTCGACGATCTGCTCGAGACTGGGCCTCGGGCCCTTCTCGTAGTCCTTCAGGGCTTCGTGCATGGCGGCGAGGTGCATCGGCGTGGTCCCGCAGCAGCCACCGATGATCCGGGCGCCGACGTCGAGGGCCATGCGGGCGTAGTCGGCCATCAGCTCCGGCGTCCCGGTATAGTGGATCTCGTCCTTGACGAACTCCGGGATGCCGCAGTTGCTCTTGGCGACAAGGAGGTCGTCGGGCTCGGCCGATTCGGCCATGTTGAGCAGGGCCGCGACCAGCTCGGCCGCGCCGACGCCGCAGTTGCCGCCGTAGGCGACCGGGCGCGGCGCGAGCTGCTTGACCAGGGCCGCGACCTCGCCCGGCATGACGCCCATCATGGTCCGGCCATTGGTGTCGAAGCTCATGGTGCAGACGATCGGCAGGCCGCTGGCGCCGGCGCCCTCGACCGCGGCCTTCAGCTCCTCGACCGAGGACATGGTCTCGACCCAGAGCAGGTCGCAGCCGCCTTCGGCCAGGGCCTCGGCCTGCTCGCGGAAGGCGGCGACGCCGTCCTCCTCCGTCAGCGGGCCCAGCGGCTGGAAGAGCTCGCCGGTCGGGCCGATCGAACCGGCCACAAGGACCCGGCGGCCGACGCTGTCGGCGGCCCGGCGCGCGAGCCTTGCCGAAGCGGCGTTGAGCTCTCCGACCCGGTCTTCGGCCTTGTGCAGCTTGAGCCGGTGCCGGGTGCCGCCAAAAGAGTTGGTCAGGATGATGTCGGCGCCGGAGTCGACGAAGGCCTTGGCCAGGTCGAAGACCGGCTCGGTCCGCTCGACGTTCCAGAGCTCGGGCGCGTCGCCGTGACCGAGGCCCGCCAGGAAAAGGTTGGTGCCGGTCGCGCCGTCGGCCAGGAGCCAGGGGCGCTGAGCCAGCATTTCGTGGATCGGATCGGTCATCGGCCGGCCTTTCGGGAGCCCCGGAACATGAAAAGGGCGCTGCTCATAGCATAGCGCTGCCCGGCTTGGAAGCGCGGCCTCTTTTGCTTTGGCCTTGGCTGGCGCAAACTGGTCCGGCGAGCGTTTCGGAGGTTTCGAGTCATGAGACGGCTGTCCAGTGTCCTCTTGTTTTTGGCGGGCCTGGCCCTGGTGGGGTGCGTGTCGCAGGAAAGCGCGCCGGCGGACTCCGCCGCTGCGGATCCAGCAGGCGCGCCCGAGGTCAAGAAAGTCGCCGCCACGCCGGCACCGAGCTGGTCACTGGGGGACTGCGGCGCGCGGCCGGACAAGGACTGCGTCCTGGCCCTGGCCTTGGCCGAGGTCGACAGGAACGAGCCAGAAGCGAGCAGCCAGCTCGCCGCGATCGGCGCCGCCTGGTCGAAGCCGGAGATCATCGAGGAGGCCAAGGCGCTGGCCGCCAACCGGCCCATGGGCACCGGCCGGGCCTTCAGCATCATCGCGCGGCGGCAGGGCGAGCTCGGCTTGGCCCAGGAGGCCGTCAAGACGACGAGCCAGATCCCCTGGATCACCGAGCGCTCTTCGGCCATGGCCAAGGTCGTCGAGGCATTGGCCCAGCAAGGCGAGTTCGAGGCCGGCCTTTCGGTGGCCGGCAAGATCCCGGTCAGCGAATACCAGGCCTTGGCCGTCTCCCACATCATTCGGCTGCAGGCCGAAGGGGGTGAGATCAAGGTCGGCCTGAGCGCGGTCAAGAGGCTGAGCGGCAAGGGCCGCGACCACCTCGAATCGCGGACCACAGCCTTCTCCTGGATCGCCCTCAGCTTCGCGCGGCTGGGCCGGACCGAAGAGGCCCTGGCGGCGGTGCGCAAAATCCCGAAGTCTGACTTCCTGGCCCCCAACCTTGCGGGCGTGGCGGCGGTCGCCGGCCGGCCGGAGCTCTTCGACGAGGCCATAGCCGTGGCCAACAAGGCGCCCGCGAGCCTGCGCGATCCTGCCCTGGCCGGAATCGCACCGCGGATGGCCGACGTCGGGCAGCTGGACGGGGCGTTGAAGCTCGTCGGGAGGATCGAGGCGACCAGGTGGCGGGAGGCGGCCCAGGCCGGCATCGCGCCGGCCCTGGCCCGGCACGGCCGCACTCAGGAAGCGCTGGACCTGATCCAGGAGATCACCCTGCCGTTCCTGCGCGGCTCGGCGATCTACGGCCTGGCCCGCGCGACCGAGGATCAGGACCTGGTCCGGCAGCTGCCCTTCCGGGTACACCGCCTTGGCGCCAAGACCGGCTTCGAGGTCAGCAAGGGTGTCGCCGGCCTGCTGGCGGTGCGCGGCGATCCGGTTGCTGCCAGCAAGGCGGTCAAGCGGATCGGCGAGTCCGGGCGCCGGGCCGAGGCCCTGGCCGCGCTCGCCTTGCTTTCGGGCGATAGCAAGCTGCTCGAAACGGCGGGCCCAGACAGCCGCGGCTATGCACCCGCGCTGCACAATCTCGCCGAGGCCCAGGCCTGCCTGGGCGCGCCGGCCGAGGCACTCGAGACGGCGAAGCTCGAGCAATCGCGAGCCGCCCGGATCCGGGCGCTGATCGACGTGGCCCGCTGCCTGCCGCCCGAGGGCCCCTACTGGGCGGCCGACCGGCAGCGCCGCGCGCTGCGCCCGGACCTGCCAAGTTACGGCTTCTCGCCCTGGTCGCCTCAAGGCGCAACCTTCGTTGCGACCAACTAGCGCTACGGCTCGCCCTGCGGCGGACCTTCCTCGGGAGCCCCGGATCCTGTTCAACCGGTCGGTTCTGGGTCAGCGAGCATAGCCGCCCCATTTGC
>JASJAL010000227.1 GCA_030067055.1 Kiloniellales bacterium
GCTGTGGCTGTACTTGTCGGCAACGACCAGGGTGCCGTCGGGGGCGACGTCCAGGTAGCGCGGGCCGCTGAAGTCGTAGGTGGCGCCTTTGAGGAACGTCTTGGCCTCGAGGTCCGGGCTCATGCGGACCATGCGGTCGTTGGCGGCGTCGGCGACCCAGAGGTCGCCGTTGGGCGCGAACTCCAGATCGTGCGGTGCCGAGAGACCGCCGGTCTCATTCTCGATCGCGCCCTCGTGGTAGATCACCAAGTTGCCGGTTCCGGCACCGGTCGCGTAGACCCGGCCGTCGCGGCCGACCAGCACACCCTCCGGCTTGCGCAGGCCGCCGGCGAGTTCGCCGACCAGCTTGCCCTCGTTGCCCTGGAGTTCGTAGATCGCGATGCGATGGTTGTGGGTGTCGGCGACGTAGAGGCGGCCCTCGGCGTCGAAGTCGACGTCGTGAGTGCCGTCCTGCTCCTCGGCGCCGAAGTGGCCGAGCAGCGCCAGGCTCTCGGCGTCGAGGACCACCACGCGGTCGTTACCGACGTCGGAGACGAAGAGCCGCTTGCCATCGGGCGAGAGCTTCACGTCGTGAGGATTGTCGAGCTCGACGTCGCTGGCTGCGAGGAAAGTCGCCTCGAAGGCCGACACGGTTGCGGGCGCGGCCAAGATGCAGAGCCCTGCAGCAAGAGCAAGCAATCTCATTCCTCGGTCCTCTTTCCGTTCAAACGCTGGCCTGAGTTTAAATGCCTGGGTCGGGGACGAAAGGCCCGAGGAACCACCACACTAGTTGACGAGGACGTAGGGGCCGAAGATGAGGCATGCCATGACGACGGCGCCCAGGGCGCAGATCAGGACCGAGGCCGCGGCGATGTCCTTAGCGAGCTTGACCGAAGCGTGCTGTGCCGGCGAGACCGCGTCGCAGAGGTGCTCGAAGGCCGTGTTCATGGTCTCTGCGGCCCAGACCACCACGATCGTGATGACCAGCCACTTCCAGTCGGCGCCGTCGAGCCCCAGCGCCAGACCGGCGACGACGGCGAGGACCGTCGCAACGGCGTGGATCCAGGCGTTGTGCTGGCTCCGTAGCACGAAGCCGAGGCCGCTGAAGGCATGCCGGAAGCTGCCGGCGCGCTCCTTGAGGCTGAAGCCTGCCACGTTGCTATACCTCCCGCTTATCATCCAGGGGTCGGGCCGTCGCGCCATAGCCCTGGGGCAAGATACCGCAGGGGACCCAAAGTGCGCAGCCCCGGCCCTTGCCTGCCAGCGTCAAAGCCGTCTTGGGCTTGACATCGTCATGGATGCGGCCAATAATAAACCAAATGGTTAAGTATCAGACCCAAGGCCTCGATGCCGTGTTTTCCGCCCTGGGCGATCCGACCCGGCGGGCGATCCTGGCGCGCCTGGCGCTTGGTGAGGCCAGCGTCGGTGATCTTGCTGCGCCCCACCAGATGTCGCTGCCGGCGGTCTCCAAGCATCTCCGGGTGCTGGAGACGGCGGGGTTGCTCCGCAAGGAAAGGGACGGCCGGGTGATCCGCTGCCGCCTTGAGGCCGCGCCGCTGCGCGATGCCGCCGCTTGGATCGCCGAATACCGGCGCTTCTGGGAGGCGCAGCTCGAGGCCCTGGCCGGCTATCTGGAGCGGCTCGAAGAGGGCCCCGGCGGCCCGGGGGCCGACGACTAGAAAGGACGAGAGGATGGGACAGTTCCACGAGCAATCCCTGCCAGGCGAGAGTGCCGGCTACCGTGCGGCGCGGGACCGCCTGCTGGAAGCCGAGATGGACCTGCGGCAGCAGGTCGAGCGGGTCGCTGCGTTGCGCCGCGACCTGCCCCGTGGCGGCGCTCTGAAAGAAGACTACATCTTCGAGGAGGGCGGGGCCGATCTCTCGGACAGCAAAACGGTCACGCAGATCCGGCTCTCGGAGCTCTTCGCACCCGGCAAGGGCAGCCTGGTTATCTACGGCTTCATGTACGCGCCGGAGGGCAAGCCCTGCCCGATGTGCAATGCCTTCCTCGACAGCCTGAACGGCAACGCGGTCCACATCGCCCGGCGGACCAACCTGGCGGTGGTCGCCAAGGCGCCGATCGGGCGGATCCGCGACTGGGCGCGGACGCGCGGCTGGCACGACCTGCGGCTTCTGTCCTCCGGCGACTGCAGCTTCAACAGCGACTACCTCGCCGAGACCCCTGCGGGAGACCAGCTGCCCATCGTGAATGTGTTCGAGAAAGCCGGCGAGGGCATCTATCATCGCTATGCTTCGGAGTTGTTCTTCGTGCCGCCGGAGCCGGGCCAGAACCCGCGCCACGTCGACCACATCTGGCCCCTTTGGAACCTGCTCGACCTGACGCCCGAAGGCCGCGGCAGCGACTGGTATCCTGGCTACGCCTACGATTGACCGGAAAGGACCTTGCCATGACCTCCAAGTACGACGGCGGTTGCCTCTGCGGCGCGGTGCGCTACAGCTGTAAGGCCGAGCCGGTGGCGACCGGCAACTGCCATTGCCGGGATTGCCAGAAGTCTTCCGGCGGGCCCTACCTCGCTGGCTTCGTTATGCCGGCAGAAGCTTTCGTCTTCACCGGAGAGGTCACCTGGTATGCGACCACCGCGGACAGCGGCAACCGCTCCGAGCGTGCCTTCTGCCCGACCTGCGGCAGCAGCCTCTTCGGACGGCCGGAGTCCGGCAGCGTATACTTCGTCCACGCCAGCACGCTGGACGATCCTTCCTGGTTCAAGCCAGCGATCGACATCTTCACCGCGAGCGCCCAGCCCTGGGACATCATGGATCCGGCGCTGGCCAAGTTCGAGAAAATGCCGCCGATGGATCCGACTTGAGGCTACCCAACGGTCAGAGATCGTAGCCCGTCAGCGCGTCAGACCGAGAAGCGCACTCCCGTTGCGTGTCTCGGAATGTGAACTACTCACCGAGCTCGATGGGGCCTTCTCTGGTCTTGATTCAGACTGGACAAGTTGTGTCCGGAACCGAGTCAAACGGCGAGTTTCGGCATTCGATTGTGTTTTCTCTCGCCTCTCTATCTCCAATTTTGCAAACGAGTTTCTGTCAGGTAGCGGATGCTTAGTGTCGTGGCCAGGCATTCGACAAGACCAAGTACAGCCGGCGTTGTTTGACATCGCAAGATTGTGGTCTTTCCCACAGTATGAGTGAGCCCTGGACACCTAAGCTTACAAGCTGTACGGGCAAATTCGATTGGACCTTGCTGTCTCACGAGGGGGATAGGCCATGCGTAGAATTCTCGCATTCGCACTTCTGCTTGGGCTGATCGGAGGCTGGACAGGGGACGTTCAGGCGCGAGGTGGAATACTTGCCGGTTCCTGGTTCACCGAAGTGTCCCCTCAACCCGTACCGCCGGACATTCCCGTACCCCCGCCACCGTTCGTGTCGATTCTCAATTTCGGGCTTGCCGGGACACTGGTAGAGACCGACACCGCTACCGCTGCACCTTCCTGAAGTTCTTGTTCGACAGGGAGGGCGCGCCGATCGGCATCCTCGAGACGACGCTGGATCTCAAGATCAAGAGGGACGGCACGCTGGAAGGCGAGGGCCAGTCGAACTTCATTCGGGGCACGGATCCCGAGGGAGAGGTCTTCTTCACGGGCCCGGTGATCTTGGAGGGCGCGCGGCTGAAAGTCGAAAGAAGGTAGGCGGAGGAAACCGCGCTGCTCGAGCATCTTCGCTCAGCCGGTGACTAAGCTTTCGCGCCTTCGGTCATGGGATCGAGGGACTCCGCTCTCTCAAGGGCGCTTTGAAAGGTGCCGCCTTTGAGAGAAATCGCAAGAATAATTTGTTTAGAGCGCAGCACTTGAAACATAACTTCGTAGCAGGTTCGATAGCTGTTCAATCGTTTCAGCTTTGACGTCCTGGTTTCAAGTTATCAACAGTCTCAAGGAGTGATAGCCGTTGACTCGAAAACAGCCTGTCGATACACGTAAAGTTCTAGACATTTTTGGTTAGAGGCGTTTTGCCGTGACAGCTCAAGTAAGAATCTATCTATCGATAATGCGGTCTCGCCCAAATTGGGTTTCTGCATCGGGGCGACTTTTTGGAGTCGGTCCGTTTTCCCAAATGGGGGCGGTGCGAATCGCCATGTGTTGATAATCTTACAACACTGACGACACCCGAGACCGCCTCAAAGTGGGGCGGTTTTCTGTTATTGAGGGCTCCGCCTCACCGGACCGGTGAAGTGGAGGCTGAAATGCCCGGTGAAAAGACCGCCCAACGCGGGTCGAAGCCCGCAATGCGGTCAACCTGGTACACAAAGACCGCGAGCTTGGCCGCCAGCCGGAACGGTCCCGCCTTCTCTAACCGGGACCCTGGCACTGACGTGGCCCCTCTGTCGGCGACTTGCGGGCCCCGGGAGTTCGAGGTCGCATCGGAAGCCATAGCGGTCATCGACATCATCCAGTCGACCGTCTCGACCAACCTCTACGGTTGGCACTCGGTCGGACGGGTGGTGGCGCGCGACCTGCGCCGCCTGGCCCAAGAAGCCTGCGCGCCCCTGGGCCTTGCGAGCGCCAAGTCGACGGGCGACGGTCTGCTTCTGACCTTCTCGGATTCGGAATCGGCGGCGACGGCCGTGCCCTCGGCCCTTGCGGCCATGCGCTCGCTGCTGGCCAAGCTCGAGGATCGCAACGCGGACGTGCCGCAGCAGCACCGGCTCGACGTGCGGGTGGCCCTCCATTTCGGCGAAGTCGACGTGACACAGGGGTCCCGAGAGGGTCCGAATGTCGCCTTCGCCTTCCGGATGGAGGGAGTTACCGAGGAGAGCCTGGCAACTGCCCTGAACCCGATCGATCCGCGCGCCTTCCCGAGCGCGAACTACGTCATCTGCAGCGAGGCGGTGGCCGACGTGCTGGATTGGGTCGGTGAGGCCAGCCCGCGGACGTCTTGCGGGTTGTTCAAGATGAAGGGCTTCCTCGGCTGGTGGGAGGTCTTTCTCCTCGAGCCTGCGCCCAATGCCAAGGCATTGCCGAATCCATCGGCTGGCGCCTGAGCGTGCTTCGGGCGCAGGCCCTAGGGCGTTATCCGATCAGATGGAATCGCTTCGCGATCCATCTCGCCGGATGCAACGCCCTGACTTCAAGATATGAGCGCACGACTCCCGGCCAGACGCGAACGCGTCTGATCGGGACGTGCGCTAGGCTGGCAGGGTGATGCTGTCCAGGTCCTTGGGGGCCTGCGTGATGACCTCCGGCGTGTCGCCGACGATCACCGTGTCGTCGACCCGGAAGCCGCCCAGGCCGTAGACGTAGATACCGGGCTCGGCGGAATAGACCTCGCCGGCTTCGAGCGGGCGTTCGTTGAAGGCCATGTCCTCGGGGTACTCGTGGCCGATCAGGCCGATGCCGTGGCCGGTGCGGTGCCGGATCTGGCTGCCGTAGCCGGCCTCCTCGATGACGCCGCGCGCCGCGTCCTCGATCGCCCGCACCGGCTTGCCCGTGACCATCTGGCCGATCGCGGCCTCGTTGGCGGCCAGGGCGGCGGCGTAAAGCTGCGCCTGCTCCTCGCTGGGCGAGCCGCAGAAATAGGTCCTTTCGTTCTCTATCACCAGGCCGTTGAGGCGCGGGATCACGATGTTGACCAGGCCATGGCCTTCCTCGATGCGCAGGCCGGTCAGGGCGCCGTTACCGTGAGGCGAGGCCGAGGCCGGGCCGGTCAGGGTGTAGCCGCGCACCTCCAGGTGCTCGCCCGGAAAGCGCTGGGCGGCTTCCTCGAAGATCGCGGCGTGCATGGCGGCGTCGAGCTCCTGGACCAGGCGGCCGGGCCGGATCGCCTCGCGGTAGCGCTCCTGCGACCAGTCGGAGAGCGCGGCGGCGGCGCGCATCAGCTCCAGCTCCTCCGGGTGCTTGGACCAGCGCAGGGCGCGCAGCTCCGCCGTCCGGGCCTCGATCGCAAGCTCGGGCAGCTGCTCGCTCACGCCGGCAAGCGGCGCGGTGACGCTGTCGGCCGCCAGGCGGCCGGCGGTCAGGCCGCGCTGGCGAAGGGCCTCGGCCAGGATCTCGCTCCAGGCCGTAACCAGGCGCTTTGCGTTCGACCGGCCGACGTGTTCGTCGTAGAACGCCGCCTCCTCAACCCAGAGCTGGCCACGCTCGCTGGCCATCTGCCAGTGATGGGTCGAGAGCTCGTTCAGCAGGGCGAAGGGCGCACCCTCCTTCGGGATCACCAGCGCGACCGGGCGTTCCCAGGTCTGGACGTCCAGGTTGAAGTTGCTGGCGAACTGGAAGAAATCGGCTTGGGTGAAGACCAGGCCGTCGAGGTCTCGTTGCGCCATCAAGGCCTGCATTGCCTCGCGCCGCGACTCGAACACGGCATTGCTCAAGAAGGCCATCCGTCTCGCTCCCCGTCTCGATCCACTTCCCGGCAGGCTAGCAGGGTGGCCGCCGCGACAGAAGGCCGGACACCACAGCCCCGTACTGCAGGAATGGCCGGCCGCGCCGCTGACCGAACCGGCGGCTGGGCGTGCCAGGTTTCGCGGTCGACCAGCTCGGACGTCCGCAGGCCGATAGGCCGGGGGACGGCTATGGGCTTGGGCCGAACGATGGGGAACAAGAACGTTAGGACACTACCGTGATCGGCAATTTCCGGTCCTTCAGGATGCCGCGAATCTGACCGGCCAGTGTCTCGTACTCCTCTTGGCGCCCCGAATGCCGACGCCATACCATCCCGATCATGCGGTGGGGGACACCAGATTTCACTTCCCGGGCGACGACTTGGCGGTCGTGCAAGACCTCGGAGCGGACATAGAGGGCCGGGAGGAGTGAGAGCCCCATGCCCATTGCCACCATCTGCCGGAGAGTGTCGAGACTGGTGCCTTCGTAGTCGAGAGAGAGCTTGGCGCCGTACTGCTCGCAGAGCGCGCGCACCTGATCGTGCAACCGGTGGCCGCGCTCCAGGGTCAGGAAGGTCTCGCCCTCGAGGTCCGATCTCCGGATCGTCTCCCGACTCGCCAAACGGTGCTCGCCCGGCACCACGACCCAGAGCGGTTCGCGGAACAGTCTGACGCTGCGCAGTTCTGCACCCTGGACCGGCAGGGGAAAGAACAGCATGTCGAGATTGCCCTGGTCGAGGCGCTCCAGCAGTGCAGTTGGCATCCCTTCCCGGACGTAGAGCTTGAGGTCCCGATAGCGCCCGTGAAGCTCGGGCAAAATGTGCGGCAGGAAATAGGGCCCGAGCGATTGCAATACGCCGACCCGGATGGTCCCCCCTAGGGGTGCCTGACCTTGTTTGGCAAGCTCGACAACATCTTGTACGTCCCGCAACACGGTCTTCGCACGCTCCGCAATCTGCCGCCCGAGCGGAGTCAGTATCACCTTGCTGCGGCTGCGCTCGACGAGCTGCACGCCAAGCCGCTCTTCGAGCTCGCGCAGCTGGCCGCTGAGCGTGGGCTGGCTGACGTGGCTCATCTCGGCGGCACGCCGGAAGTGCAGGGTTTCGGCGACTGCGACCAGGTAGCGAAGCTGCTTAAGGGTGGGCACGAATCTTCCCAATCAAAGGAGTCTCCAAGGGATGCCAACGGGTCTCGGGTCGACCTAAGAAGAAATCGGGAAGCCTCGGATCGCTTTCAAGGTTTCGGGAGCGCCGGGGTGAATGGCCAAGGTATTGATTGGTTTTTCCTATCAAAGATGCCGATTAATGCGATTGGTTGCGACGCTCAAGCTATCCCATCTCAAGATGATGTCTGAGTGGGTGACCGTCGTCACCCGGTCACGGCACGAAAAGCCCAGGACCATTCGGAAGTCTCTGAAAGGGAAAGATCCATGCTTCATCTTCGCAGTTTTCTGGCGGCAGCGGTTCTCGCCTTGCCGCTGTCATTCGCAGCCTGGAGTGCCAAGGCCGCCAATGCAGACATTGTCGAAACGGCCGAGTCGACCGGAAACTTCGGCACCTTGATGAAGGCCGTCGAGGCCGCCGATCTTGCGGACACGCTCAAGGGCGAGGGCCCTTTCACCGTCTTTGCACCCACCGACCAAGCCTTCGCGGCACTTCCGCAGGGCAAGCTCGAGGCGCTGCTCAAGCCCGAGAACAAGGGAGAACTGATCAAGGTGCTCTCCTACCACGTCGTCTCCGGCAAGATCACGGCCGCGGAGATCGCCGGTAAGTCGTCCAGTTTCGAGACCCTTGAAGGTAGCAACGTCCAAGTGAATTCCGCCGGGCGAGTAACCAAGGTCAACGAGGCCGCGATCACGCAGCCCGACGTCATAGCTTCGAATGGCGTCATCCACGTCATCGATCAGGTGATTCTGCCAGAATAGGCCTGAGACGTGAGCTGGGTAGGGTGCGCCGATCTCCGATCCGGACCGACGGCCGACCCGCAAAGCGTGGGTCGGCCGTCCTAGCTCCGCACTCGAACCACCTGATCCGAAACGCCGATCAGAAAGCGCCGGAATACCGATTGGTTCTGCGCTGCGGGGAAGACCAATTTGAACCGAACGGACGGCGGACGATGTTCGTGGTTGCGGACCAGGCAAGAGTCCTCGAAGCGACCTCGAATGCCATCAACGGCAGCAGCAATGAGGAGTGCAGCCATGACCGACATTCTGAGCAACGCTTCCACCACGGCTTCGGGCAGGGGCATATTCAACCGCTATCGAGCCCTCGCCCAAACCCATCGCAGTCTGGAGGAAAAGCTGGCGGCTGAAGGTCGCCGGCCGGCTCCGGAACAACACCTGATCCGTCAGATCAAGAAACGGAAGCTTCTGATCAAGGACGAGATGGCTGGTATTGAGCGTTTGCTCGAGGCCATTGACGCAAGAACCGAGACCGAGACCGCCGAGATCATTCCACTGCGGACCCATGGCAGACGTGCCGCCGGGCAGCCTGTAACGAGGGACCGGGTGCCGGCGGCCTGATCAACGCTAAGGAGTTGCAGCGCCGATCGACGCGACAGCTCCTTTTGCGCCCCGCTCATTGCGGCGGGGCGCAACACTTTCCAGAACCTGCCGCGGCCTTCTCGTTTCCTTGGCTCTCTGCCCCGCCTGCAAGAAGCCCTGGGCCTTGCGGCACCTCGAACCATGTTAGCGGGGAAGATCTCTGCACTGACCGGCAAACGCCAGGTTGAGGCGTGCATGCCGGACTGGCACTCAGCGCTGTCAGACCACGTTCTTCTCGACCAGCGGCCGGTTTTCGTTCAGGCGCTCAACGCCGAGCGGCGACAGGTCGAGGCTGCGATAGGCGCCGTGAACGATCAGCTCCGAGAGCCCACGGCCGACGGCGGGGGACTTCTGCAGGCCGTGACCGCTGAAGCCGTTGGCTAAGTAGAAGTTCGGCACCTCCGGCGCCGGCCCGACGAAGGGATTCTGGTCGAAGAGATTGACGTCGTAGAACCCGGCCCAGGCGCGGCCCGGCTTGATCGCCTCGAAGGCCGGGACGCGTCCTGCGATGCTCGGCCAGATGATCTCCTCGAAGAGCCCGTATTCGACCTCGAAGTCCTCGAAGTCCGGGTCGCGCTCGGGCGGCGGCGCGGTGCCGCAGATGTAGCCACTGCCTTCCGGCCGGACGTAGACACCGTTGCTGTCGATCAGCAGCGGGAAGCTGGGCAGCTCTTCGCGGCAGTCGAAGGTGAAGACGCAACGCTTGCGGTTGACCACCGGGATCTCCAGGCCTGCGAGGCGCGCGATGGCCGCGCCGCCGATGCCCGAGGCGTTGACGAAGGCGCCGCAGGCGATGCGCTCGCCATCGTCGAGACTGACCCCGGTCACCCGCCCGCCGTCCAGGTCCAGACCGGTCACGCTGGCTTCCCGGTAGGTCACGCCGAGGCTGCGGGCCTTGCGCCGGAAAGCCTGCAGCAGGGTGTAGCCGTCGAACCAGCCCTCGCCGCTGCGGCCCCAGCAGCCCGCCGCAACGCCTTCGCAGTCGAGCCAGGGGAAGCGATCACGCAAGGCCGCGGGCTCGAGGAACAGGATGTCGGCGCCGAGTTCGGTCTGCAGGTCGTGGTTCTTCTTCAGCTGTGTTATGCCGGCCGGGCTCGCCAGAAAGAGATAGCCGCCCTCGCGGAACGGCAGCTCGGCGGGCTCCCCGTCGACCGCCAGGGTCTCCGGAAGGCTGCGGATGAAGGCGATCCCGAAGAGCGAGATCTCGATGTTGATGCGGGTCGAGAACTGCTGCCGGATCGAACCGGCGGAGAGCGTGGTCGCGCAGCGGGCGTAGGAGAAATCCTTCTCGACGACGAGAACCCGGCCCTGAAAATCCGGATCGGTCGCCAGATGATAGGCCGTTGAGCTGCCCATGACGGCCCCGCCGGCGATGACGACGTCGTAGCTCTCGGCCATGGCTGCACGATCCCTCCTCGGTGTCGCCGGGGCGGAGGGCTCCGGCTCTCCGGTCCAGTTCACCCCAGACCGGGCAGCCGGTCCAGAGGCAAGCTGCCCGCCGAGACCTGGTAAGTCGGCGCCGGTCTTCCCAGATCAAGACGCAAGGGGGAGGGCCATGAACGTCTACGAGCGTTGGATCCTGCCGCGCCTCATCGACCTGTCGATGAAGCACGGGGAGGCCACCCGACACCGGCAGTCGCTGCTTCCGGCGGCACGGGGCCGGGTGCTCGAGATCGGCATCGGCTCCGGCCTGAACCTGCCGTTCTATGGCCAAGACGTGGAGAGCGTCGTCGGCGTGGATCCATCGGAAGAGCTCCTGGGAATGGCGCGCGGGCGGCTGAAGGACCTGCCCTTCCAGGTCGAGCTCCAGGCGCGATCGGCAGAGGCATTGCCCTTCGACGATGGGCGCTTCGACACCGCGGTGACCACCTGGACGCTCTGTTCGGTGCCCGATGCCCGGCTCGCCCTCGCCGAGTTGCGCCGGGTCCTGAAGCCGGGCGGCGAGCTGATCTTCGTCGAGCACGGTCGGGCCGAGGCGCCGGCGGTCGTGGCCTGGCAGGAGCGCCTGAACCGGCTCTGGGGCTGTCTCGCCGGGGGCTGCAACCTCAACCGGCCGGTCGCGGCCATGATCCGCGAGGCTGGCTTCCGGATCGAGGAACTCGAGACCGGCCATTTGATCAAGGGCCCGAGGCTCTTGACTTACCTATACCGGGGCCGCGCTCGGCCGGCTTAGGGCCCAGGCAATCTCATTGAGGGCGCCGCCTCGATGTCCTTCGCCCTGTGATCTGCTTCACTCTTTACTAATCCTTACAGCTAATACTGCCCGTGCGAGCCGAGACCACTTGGTACGCAAAGAACTCGTCCACTTCAAGCAAGTTACGGCAGATGATCAGGTATCTTATTGTTTTCGTTGTTACTATCTTAGCCATCTCAGGGCCCGCCTGGTCGGATGATACGGACCACGAGGCCGGACGTTACCAGGTGATACCCGATGCGATGGTGCCGGGTCCCGGCGGCAAGCTGCGGCAGCAGACGATCCTGCTGGATACCGCCACCGGACGGACCTGGACCCTGGCGCCCAAGGCCGGTGCCGACAAGCGTCAGCGAGCGAACTGGATGCCGATTCCGGTCACCGACTTTGACACACAGGAAGCCTCGGCCAGCCCCGCCAGGGAGTTACCCAATGCCGAACCCAGGGGCTCCAGCGCCCAGGAGCAAGGCGGCGGCGGGGGCTCTCGCGACCGCCTCTGGAACTACGAACGCGATCCCTGAGCCGGCGAAAGATAGGGGTAAATTCCTATAATTTGGACACACGTTCCCACCTTGGGAATGGTTGTAGCGCCTTCGAACGGTCTGCGGTCGCCCGTGGCACGACGTCGGGTGCAGTGAATTGAACTACACGATATTGTGAAGAGCGCCTGACAGGCCTGCCAAGCCGCCAGGGCATCAAACCCAAGGCCGTCGCCAGTGCCTGGAGCTGGGTCCGGTCGGGAGCCGGGCAAAAGGGCCAATGGCGTCGCTTTGCATGACGGATTCATCTGAGGACGCGAATCAACTCGAACCCTAGGCGCCGTGGAGCCACATCTGCCCTCATGACGTTGCTGCGGCTTCATCCACTACCTGCGTTTCTGCTGCTTCTCCTGCTCTACATGATCGGCATTGTTCTCGCTTCGGCGCCGCTCGAGATGGAATTTTCCTGGCTCCTACGGGCCGCTGCTGCCCTGGTGATCTTGGCTTACCCGGCCTTCGTGGCCTGGCAGCTGGACAGACGCTTCGGCGTGGAGGTGAAGCTGAACCGCGTGCGCCTGGGCCTGGCGCTCGCTTTCTTCGCGCTGTTCTATGGGCCTGGATTGCCGTTTCTTCTTCGGAGCGGGAGCCAGGACCTTTGGCTCGGAATCCCTCAGAATGCCGTCGCGATTGTCGGCGTTGCTGCCTACCTCTATGTCAATTCCCTGGCCTCCGAGAGCCTGACTCGCGCCGAAGGCGGGCCGCCTTTGGCGCAGGGGTTACATATTCTTCGCGCCCATTTATCTTTATTCTCCTTCTTGGCGCTGCCAATCGGCATCATCCTGATTCAAAAGCGCCTGCGCCGGCTTTTGGGGCATCTGGCCTGAGCCGCTGCTCCCTCGTCGAC
>JASJAL010000228.1 GCA_030067055.1 Kiloniellales bacterium
TCCGGGTCGAAGCGCTTGACCGCCTGCATCATGCCGACGTTGCCCTCGGAGATCAGCTCGGAGACCGGCAGGCCGTAGCCGCGGTAGCCCATGGCGATCTTCGCCACCAGGCGGAGGTGGCTGGTCACCAGCTTGTGCGCCGCTTCGACGTCGTCGTGCTCCCGCCAGCGCTTGGCCAGCATGTACTCCTCGTTCTGCTCCAGCATCGGGAACTTGCGGATGTCCTGCAGGTAGCGGGACAGATTGCCTTCGGCGACGAGGATCGGGACACTCGGCATATTGGCCATCAGGAACGTTCTCCGTAGACAACAAAGCGCTCGTCGGCTCGCACGGCCGACGACGGATTGGCCTTCCCCTGTATTTTTGGATTTCTTATAATTTTATTCTGGACCGAACAGATCAAAAAAGCAAGCGACATCTCTAGATGGCCTCTAAGTAGTCTAGCAAGTCTTTCATATCGCTTGGAATTTCGCTTTCAAACTTGAGCTGCTCGCCGCTGGCGGGATGACGAAATCCGAGGCTGCGGGCGTGCAGCGCCTGGCGCGGCAGAGGCGGCGGTCCGGCCTCGGCGCCGGCGGCCAGGGCCTTGAGCCTCTCCTTGTCGCCCCGGCCGTAGAGCGGATCGCCCACCAGGGGATGGCCTTGGCTCGCCAGGTGGACACGGATCTGGTGGGTGCGGCCGGTCTCCAGCCGGCACTCGACCAGGCTGACCCGTCCGCCGGCCAGATGACGCAGGGTCTGGTAGTGAGTCGTCGCCGGCTTGCCGCCGCGCCGGACCACCGCCATCTTCTTGCGGTTGCGCGGGCTGCGGCCGATGTCCCCGGTGATGGTCCCGGCCTCGGGCCGCGGCCGGCCCCAGACCAGGGCCAGGTAGCTGCGCTCGATGCTGCGCGCGGCGAATTGTGCAACCAGCCCCTGGTGGGCCGAGTCGGTCTTGGCGGCGACGATCAGGCCGCTGGTGTCCTTGTCCAGGCGATGAACGATGCCAGGCCGGCGCACGCCGCCCACGCCCTTGAGGCTGTCGCCGCAGTGGGCGATCAGGGCGTTGACCAGGGTCCGGTCCGGGTTGCCGGGGGCGGGATGCACGACGAGGCCTGCCGCTTTGTCGATGACGATGAGATCACGGTCTTCGTGGACGACCCGCAGGGGAATCCGCTGGCCGACCAGCTCGACGGGCCGAGCCTCGGGCACCATGATGGCGAAAGTTTGGCCGGGTTTGACCCGCAAAGAGGGCTGCCTTATCGTCGCGCCGCCGGTCTCCAGGCAGCCTTCCTCGATCAGCGCCTTGATCCGGCTGCGGGTCAGACCGGGCAGCCGGGCGGCCAAGAATCGGTCGAGGCGCTCGCCGGCATCGCCGGGCCCGGCGGTGAAGGCCTGGCGCCCGGCGGGGATGTCGTCCTGGAGGTCTTCCGAGGGGCCTTCGATCATCGTCGCTGCGGGAGGTTCAGTGTGCCTGAAAGAGTAACGGGCGGGTCGCAGGAAGGGTACCGGATGCAGGGGCTCAAGGCACTGGTCATCGGCATGGGCGTCTTGCTGGTCCTCGGCTTCGTCCTGCTGGTGGTCGGCTTGGCCGACAAGTTCTCTCGGCTCGACGAGGCCGGCTTCGCCGAGATCGAAGTGCCGGTGCCGGACGGCTGTTCCCTGGCGGAAACCCTGGCCGAGGGCGACCGACTGCTGCTCCGCCTGGAGGGCCCGGCGGAGCGCGGCTGCGCCCGGATCCTGGTCGTCGACCTTGAGAGCGGCGAAGTGAGCGGCCTCCTGCGTCTGGCGCCCGGCGCCGCGGTTCCGGCGGAGTAGGGGCCTGGAGGGAAGGAAAGGGCGGCCATGGTCGATTTTCGCTCGGACAACGTGAAGGGGGCGGCGCCGGAGATTCTGGCGGCGCTGGCCGAGGCCAACACGGGAACCGCGGCGCCCTACGGCGACGACGCGCTGACCGCGCGCTTGCAGGACCGTTTCCGGGAGGTCTTCGAGACCGACTGCGCGGTCTTCCCGGTGGCGACCGGGACCGCGGCTAACGTGCTCGGCCTTTCGGTGATGACCCCGTCCTACGGGGCGATCTACTGCCACAAGGATTCCCACATCAACGTCGACGAGTGCGGCGCGCCGGAACTCTACAGCGGCGGTGCCAAGCTGGTCGCCCTGCCGGGCGCCGACGCCAAGCTCTCGGCGGCGCAGCTCGCCGAAGTTCTGGCCGAAGGCGGCGCCGGTGTGGTCCACCACGTCCAGCCGGCCGCAATCAGCCTGACCCAGGCGAGCGAGGCCGGCACGGTCTACCGGGTCGAAGAGGTCGCGGCCATCGCCGAGGTCGCGCGGGCCCACGGTCTCGGCCTGCAGATGGACGGCGCGCGCTTCGCCAACGCCCTGGTCACCCTGGGCTGCAGTCCGGCCGAGGCGACTTGGAAGGCCGGGGTCGACGTGCTGGCCTTCGGCGGCACCAAGAACGGCTGCTTCTGCGCCGAGGCCGTGGTGGTCTTCCGGCCCGAGCTGGCCGCGACCCTGCCCTACCGGCGCAAGCGCGGCGGTCACCTCTTCTCCAAGCTGCGCTTCCTCTCGGCCCAACTCGAGGCCTACCTGAAGGACGACCTCTGGCTGCGCCTGGCGCGCCACGCCAACGGGCGGGCCAGGGACCTGGCCGAGGGCCTGGCCGCGCTGCCGGGCGTCGAGATCCTCCACCCGGTCGAGGCCAACGAGATCTTCGCCCGCCTGCCCCAGGGCCTGGCCGAGCGGCTGCGCGGCCAGGGCTTTACCTTCTACGACTGGGCCGCTGCCGGCCCCGGTGCGGTCCGCCTGATCACCGCCTTCGACAGCGAGCCCGAGGAGGTCGCTACCTTCCTGGCCGCGGCCCGGGCGGGCCTGGGGGTCGAGGCGGTGGCGGAACCCGAGGCCGAGCCGGCCTAGCGCCCTCGTGTCGAGTCGGGCGGCAATAGGCCGATCTTGCTTGTAAGCCCCGCGCTCTTTCGCTAAAACACCGGGCCTGTCCGACAGGGCACTCAGCGTCCCCTTCGTCTAGTGGCCCAGGACGCCGGCCTCTCACGCCGGAAACAGGGGTTCGACTCCCCTAGGGGACGCCAGCAATCTCCAAGTCGCGAGCTCTCGGGAAGAACGGAACGCCTCTCAAAATCGTTCTCGATCCGGCTCGTACTTGAGACAGGTCCCGTGGCCCGTCCGGGTGAAGAACTGGGCCTTCACTATGCGGCATTGAGCATCGCAAATCTCGCCGACATCGACTTGAGTTCAGCCCGATTGTTTCAGGGCGCGGAAGATCTTGTCAGACGCGAAGGCGACATCTGCGCACAGGCAATATGGCTCAAGATTCCGGTCTCGATCCTTGCGACCGTGCCGTGGGGAAGTCCCAGGTACAGAAACACCGCCGTTCCTGTCAAAGGCATCGGGACTTCGGGTCACCGCTCCCATTCAAGTCTCATCGAAGTATCGAGCCGATCCAACACTAGCTTGGCCATCCGAACGCCTGCAGCTGCCCGTCTTTCGCCTGACGACCGGAACCATCGTAGGACAAACAGCACCTCCTAAGTCGTGGCCGTCTTTGGGAGTTGTCGTCCAAAGGTATGCAGAAGCCCAAGTTCTCGTGATAGTTTCGCTTACCAGGGATGAAGGGGGAATCCATGCTCAGTTCTGCCAGTCTTCGGCTCGGGCTTCTGCTTGCGATGTTGTCTTGGGCTGCAACCGCCGTCGCTGATGACCCACCGAAGGTCGAGCGATTGAGCAAGAGCGGGACGCCCACGGAAAAAATCATGATTGGCGAAGCCGAACATATCGGGGTTCCCCTGATAGGTGCGGTCTTCAAGGCCCGCATCGACACGGGCGCGACCACCACTTCGATCTTCGCGACCGATGTGACGGAGTTCGAGCGCGACGGGAAGCCGTGGGTCCGCTTCGTCGTCCGAAATGACGACAGCGGGGACAAGTTTCCGCTGGAGGCCCCGGTGGCGCGTGTGGTCGAGATCAAGAAACGCGGCCAGGAAGGCTTCACCAGGCGGCCGGCGATCGCCATGGACCTGATCATGGGCGAAATGACCAAGGAGGTAAAAGTCAACCTTGCCGACCGTACGGGTTTCGAGTTCCCGCTCCTGATCGGGCGTGACTTTCTCTCCGGCCTTGCCGTGGTCGACGTCACGCTCAGCTACACGCAGGAAACCCCCGGTGCGCCCACCGACGAAGAGAAGAAGTCACAATGAGCGCACGGCTTCAGCTCTACCTCATCATGAGCGTCCTCGTCGCCCTCGGCCTCGGCCTCACGGCCTACAAGCATCTGACGCTCGGGTTTCCGATGCTCCCCGGCGCCAAGGAGGAAATCTGGATCGTACAGGCGCGCATTCGCTTCGATGCCACCGGCGAGCCGGCAAAAGTCACCTTGAACCTGCCCGACGACACGAATGACCTCGTGATCGTCGAATCGGGCGCGACCGCACCGGGCTTCGGCTTCAGCCTCGAGCAAGGAAAAAGCGAGACCCGCGGCGTCTGGTCGGCGCGCGCGCCGTCGGGCCGGCAATCGCTGTACTACCAGGCCCGAATCTATCGCGGCCCGGGTGAGCAGCGCGATTTGGAGGACGGGGAAGAAGCGCCACCGCCGCCGGAAAGACCTCTATTCATTGAAAGGCGCGCCGCCGCCGCCGACGCCGTGCTCGCAGATGCCCACGCCAGGTCCGCCGATGCCGTGACACTGGCCGTGCGTTTGATTCGCCAGTTCATCAGCAGCGATCCCGATGAAAACGTGTCGTCGCTCTTGCGCGAGACCGAGGGCCAGGCGGAGCGCAACCAGTTGCTGCTGGACCTGCTTCACAGTGCCGAAATTCCCGCGCGTCCTCTGCGCGGGATCGACTTGGGCGAAGAAGGCCGGCGCTCCAGCCTGGTGGAGCTCATCGAGGTGCATGACGGCAAGGCTTGGCAGGTCGTCGATCCGCGAACGGGCGACACGGGAATGCCCTGGTTCTTCCTGCCCTGGCAGCGAGGCGAGCAGGCCCTTTTCGAGGTCGAGGGTGGCAAAAGTTCGGAGATCGGCTTCTCGGTGCGGGAGGACGAATTGGCGGCGCGCAACGTCGCGCTGAACCTGGGACGGGCTCAGGGAGCCGGTGTGATCGACTTCTCCATCTACACCCTGCCCGTGGATATACAGAACACCTTTGCGACCCTGCTGCTGATCCCGATCGGTGCGCTGGTGGTGGTGATCCTGCGCAACCTCGTTGGCCTCAAGACCTCGGGAACCTTCATGCCGATCCTGATCGCGGTGACCTTCGTGCAGACCACCCTCGTGACCGGCCTCATACTGTTCTTGACCGTGGTTGGCGTCGGCCTCGTGATCCGGAGCTATCTGACACACCTGAACCTCTTGCTTGTGCCAAGAATCGCCGCGGTGCTGATCGTCGTGATCACGACCTACGTCGCGCTCAGCGTCGTCGGCTTCAAGGCCGGCATCACGGCCGCCTTCTCGGTCACCTTCTTCCCGATGATCATCATTTCCTGGACGATCGAGCGCATGTCGATCCTCTGGGAAGAGGACGGGCCGCGCGAGGTGCTGATCCAAGGCGGCGGCAGCCTGCTCACGGCGATCATCGCCTACCTGGTGATGACCGAGCGCCATGTCGGCTTCCTGGTCTTCACCTATCCCGAGCTCCTTCTCGTGGTTCTGGCGATTATCCTGGCCATCGGACAGTATTCCGGCTATCGGCTGAGCGAACTGCGTCGCTTCGAGCCGCTGTCGCGAGACGTCTGATGTTCGGCCTGGCTAGCCCCAGACGGCTGCGCACGGCGGGGATCGTCGGCATGAACCGGCGCAATGTGCGCTACATCGCCGAGAACAACCCGCGCCACCTCTATCCCCTTGTCGACGACAAGCTGAAAACCAAGGACCTGGCGATCAAGGGCAACATCGCGGTGCCGAGACTGATCGGGGTTGTCAGCCTGACCGGGCAGATCAAGGAACTCGGGCAATTCCTGAAGGCGCACGAACGCTTCGTCATCAAGCCCGCCCAGGGCAGCGGCGGCAAAGGCATCCTGGTGGTCACGGGTCGCGATGGCGATGACTACCTGAAGCCGAGCGGCTCGCGGGTCACCGCCGACGGTCTGGGCAGGCACATCAGCAACACTTTGAGCGGCTTGTTCTCGCTCGGCGGAAAACCCGACGTGGCGATGATCGAGGACATGGTGGATTTCGACGACTGCTTCGACGGATTCAGCTTCGAGGGCGTGCCGGACGTGCGGGTGATCGTCTACAAGGGCTTCCCGGCCATGGCGATGACCCGGCTATCGACCAGCGACAGCGACGGCAAGGCGAACCTGCACCAGGGCGCGGTCGGCGTGGGTCTCGACATCGCGACCGGCCGCGCCCTCAGGGGCGTGCAATACGATCGGCCGGTGACCGAGCACCCCGACACCGGTGCCCGGCTCGCGGACATCGCGGTGCCGCACTGGGAAACGCTGATCCACCTCGGTGCGCGCTGCTACGAGGTCACGAAGCTTGGCTACCTCGGCGTCGACGTCGTGCTCGACAAGAATCTGGGACCGCTCGTGCTGGAGCTCAACGCACGGCCCGGGCTGGCCATCCAGGTGGCCAACGGCATGGGGATGAAGCCGCGCATGGACCGGATCGAGGCGGAAGTTGCTGCGGGGGCGGGCAGGTGGCCGGCTGCCGATCGGGCAGCCTGGTCCCTGCGCGAATTCCGGGCGGCTTGAGCGCAGAGTCTCGGCGACGGCCGGAAGAGCCGCTTGTATTCCTGACCGCTGCCGAGCTTTGCTGTCCGCTAGAGGTGGATCCTCGGGCCGCCACCACCTCTCGCGTCGACTGCCTCGGGCTGCTAAAGAGGGCCGTCACTTCAATCCGTCTGAACCGAGCGTGCCATGGAAGACACCAAGATCACGGCCAATCTGCCGAACCTGCAGATCGAGATCCGCCGGCGGGAGCTCCCGGAAGCCCGCGCCGAGGCGATGACCATCCATCTGCGGGCGACGCCCTCCTTCGACGCGGCCGCAAAGGCAATGCTGCCCGCGCTCACGGCCGCCTCGATGATGAACCCGATGGTCGCCTGGATGCGCGCCGCTGAGATCGCCTGGCAGCCCTGGCTGCGGGCGATGGGATACCCGGCCCTGGTATCGCGACGCGAAGATGAGGGGTGATTGGCGGCCGCGTCCGGCGCCGGGATTCCCGGCCCCCTGCTTGTGGCTTCGCCCTTGGGCGTCCAGCTTCGCGCTCTGGTATCAATTCTTCGGACTTTCCGCGGAGCCTTCGCTCAACCCGATCACAGGTGGACCGGTCCAGACGATGCGGCGGTCATCGGCGTAGACCTGGCAAGGCGTGCCGCCGGAGTTCCGCTCGCAGAGACGGAGGGCATTGGCCCGGGCCGTGGCGCGCCGACAGGGCCGAGGCGTGGGGCAGAAGGTGAGGCCGAAGCCCTGGCCGTCGGTCGAAAGCGCGAAGAACAGCGGCTCCCTCGCTTCCCGGAAATACCGATAGGCCGCCCGAACATCTTCTGTGACGGTGATCGATTCCTGGTCGCTTTGCCCGAAGGCGACGCTTGCCAAATTCACCAGCGCGACGGACAGGACGGCCCAGCCGAGACGCGCGATAACGGACGGCTGCGGCGCGCGGGCGGCCACGGCGCGCTCGGCGGATGGCGGGCAGGGTGCGGCGGCTTCCGGAGGCCGCCGGGATTCGCACAGCGACCCTTCGAAACCTCCGCGCTCGGGCATGGGTATCGATCTCCGCGTTTCGCGTTCGTTAGTCTACTGCCCGGCATCCCCTCCGCCCGGGCGGCGGTCCGGATAGCGGATCGCCATGTCGCGCAAGGTGACGATGCCGACCATGGTGCCCTTCTCGGTCACCAGGGCGCGGCTCAGGCGGAAGCGCGCTAGGATCCGGATCGCATACTTCACGTCCATCTCGACGTCGACCGTCAGCACCGGCTTGGACATGATCTCGTAGACGCTGACCCGGTCGAGCGAGCGGTCCGGGCCGATCACCTGGCCGGCGATGTCGTGCACGGTGACCATGCCGTACTCGTCGCCGTCGTGGCGCCGGTCGATGATCAGGGAGCTGACGTGGTGCTCGCGCATCAACTCGACCGCCTGGCGCGCCGTTGCCAGTCCCTCGATCACCCGCGGTGCAGGGGTCATGACCTCCCGCACCCGGATGTAGTTTTGCGCCGTCCCGTTGGTCATATCTCGTCCTCGATCTCTCGCTGGATGGTCATGATCTGCGAGCCCAGGCCGACCGCATCTTCGATGTCGATCTGGACGGCCACGCCCGAGCCCGGTTGCTCCTCGAAGTTGCCGCGCTCCGCAATGCTCTCCAGTATGTTCCGGCTGAGGTGCTCCTCGACCAGCAGCAGGATGACGTCGCGTTGGCCTTCCAGGGTGAGCCCCAGGAAGGTCTTCGGCGGGTCGAGTCCTTCGCCGCGGGCGCTGCCGATGACGGTGCAGCCCGTGGCGCCGCCTTGGCGCGCCGCGTCGATGATCTCCGAAGTCTTCTCGTCGGTGACCATCACGACGATGAGCTTGAATTTCATCCTTCCCTCCTAGTTTCCGCCGCCGCGGGTCGGCGGGTCCCTCGCTGCGTCCTGCGTGTTGCGGGGCAGGCTGTGGCGCTCGCGCCAGGTGCCGATCTGGGCGTAGGCCATCAGGGTCATCATCGGAAACAGACTGGCCAGGGCAATCAGGCCGAAGCCGTCGAGCAGCGGGCTGCGCCCCGGGACCGTCGCGGCCAGCCCCAGGCCCAGGGCGGTGACCAGCGGCACGGTCACGGTCGAGGTCGTGACGCCGCCCGAATCGTACGCCAGGGGCACGATCATCGGCGGCGCGAACATGGTCTGGACGACCACGATCACATAGCCTGCCATCATGTAGAGGTAGAGCGGCGTGCCGCTGACGATCCGGAAGGCGCCGACGGCAACGCTGAGCGCAACGCCCACGGCCACGGCGATCCTGAGGCCCCATTCGCCCACGGTTCCGCCCGAGACCTCCCTGGCTTTGCGCGCCACCGCGATCAGCGAAGGCTCGGCGATGGTGGTGGCGAATCCGATCGCAGCAGCGAAGAGGTAGACCCAGTAGTAGTCGGCCCAGTCCAGGACGTCGTCCGGTCCATCGCGCAGGAAATCGGGATCGGTCAGCTGCTGGGCCATGGTCCGTCCGAGCGGGAAGAGCGCCCGCTCCAAGCCGACCAGGAACAGGGCCAGGCCCAGCACCACGTAGACGAAGCCGACCGCGACGCGCTTCAGATTGGGGATCGGTTGGCGCAGCACCAGGAGCTGAAAGATCAGCATGATCGTGACGATCGGCAGAACGTCGAGCAAGGTGCCGAAAAGCGCTTCCGCCAAGCCTGAGATCCAGCCTGCTTCCATGTCCCTAAACCACCATCCCGAAGATCAGGACGAAGATAATTGGCGTGAGGCTGGCGAAGGCGATCAGGCCGAAGCCGTCGATCATGGGGTTGCGGCCGCGGATCACGGTGGCAAGCCCGACGCCTAAGGCTGTGACCAGAGGAACCGTGATGGTCGAGGTGGTGACGCCGCCGGAATCGTAAGCGATTCCGACGATTTCTTCCGGCGCGAAGCCGGTCAGGCCGACCACCATCAAATAGCCTGCGATGATCAACCATTGGATCGGCCAACCCTTGAGGATACGCCAGACCCCGATCACCAAGGCGGTGCCGACCGAGACCGCCACGGTGTAGCGCAGCGCCGTTGCGAAGTACGCCTGCTCGCTCTCCTCGGCGGCGATTGCGCCCGCGCCCGCCATGACCCGAGCCGCCTCTTCGCTGACCGCGATCAACGCCGGCTCGGCCACGGTGGTGCCGAAGCCGAGGCCAAAGGCGAAAGCCAGCAGCCAAAAGACGCTGCCCTTGCGGGCGAAGGCGCCGGCCAGGGACTCGCCGAAGGGAAACAGCGCCAAGTCGAGACCGCGGATGAAGAGCCCCAGGCCGAGCATCACCAGAATCAGGCCGACCAGGGTATCGGCCAGGTTTGGAAAGGGCTGGCGCAGGACTACGACCTGGAAAAACGCGACGACCAGCACGATGGGCGCGAGGTCCCGGCTGGTTCCGGTGATCAGCGTCGCGAGTGAACGGAGTCCGGCGATCATTACGAGTCTTGGTCGCCCGCGCTGGGGCTTCGACGCCCTGTTTCCAGATGCCTGTCGCCGACAGCCTGCATTGAGATCCCCTGCAGAGTAACGCTTTTCTTGGCGTGGGCTTACAATAGCCGCAACGCCTCGGGACTCAATTGACATGCGTCATGCTCGGGCCATTGGAAGCGCCTCGCGTCTAGCCATGGTTGGACCCGAGGAGTGCGGTGCTGCGTCTTGCCGCTTGCGCGACACAGCTGTCTGATCGATTGTTGTGGCTGGGGCTTAGAAGGTCGGGGGCAATAAGCGATGGATGGATCGTTTATCTGCGGCGCGCTGAAGGAGTGTCCCGGCGTGTCGCCAGGAGAGCATCGGCGACCGGCGGCAGCGGCTGTTGGCTCGCTTCTGGGCCTTGCGATGCTGCTGACGGCCTGCGGGACGGCTCAACAGGCCGAGCGCGCGGGCACCGAGAAGCTGTTTCGGACGGTCTACCAGGACATCGCCGAAGTTTACCTCGAGAGGATTGAGCTGCAGGACTTGGCGCTGGTCGGGCTCAGCACCTTGAAGAGTCACGAGCCGGGCCTCGACGTTCGGCGACAGGGGGAAAAGATCCTGGTCTCCGTACCCGGCACCGAATCCGTCGGCTTCGTCGCGCCGCCGCGCGAGGACGCGGAGGCCTGGGGCAAGCTTATGACCGCAGCCATGGAAACAGGGCGCCGCCGCTCCGAGAAGCTGCAAGCCGTGGCCTGGTCCGAGATCAACGACGCCGTCCTCGAGAGCATGTTTGAAGAACTCGACGGCAGGTCATACTACCGGGGGCCGAACGAACTCCTGGAATTGCAAGGCAAGAAATCCGGTTTCGATGCTGCCATCGGTGTTGCCCTGCGGACGGCTCACGACGGGGCCAGGATCATCGGCGTGACCGAAGCGGGCCCTGCCGATGCCGTCGGGCTCACCGACGGCGATCACATTTGGCGCATCGACGGGACGCCCGTCGCCGGCTTGGACAAGCGCGGCCTCTACGAGTTGCTGCGCGGCGATCCCGGGACCGAGGTCGAGTTGACGATCACGCGCGTCGGACGGAACGTCGTGGAGACGGTGACGATTACCCGCGCGGTCGTCGAGTCTCGGCCGGTGCGCTACCGTCTCCTCGGTGATATCGCCTACCTGCGCCTCATGAACTTCGGCTCGGCGACCTTGGGTGCCGTGGCGGACGGACTTCGACAGGCCGAGGACGATCTCGGGCGGCCGCTCGAGGGCGCGATTCTCGACCTGCGCAATAGCCCGGGCGGGCTGCTCGACATCGCGGTGCTGGTTGCCGACCTCTTCGTGACCGACGGGCTTCTGGTCTCCGTCGACGGACGGCATCCCGACAGCCTCCAGTACTTCGCGGCGACCCCTGACGACCTGCTGGACGGTCGGCCCCTGGTGGTGCTGATCAACGGCATGACCTCGGGCGGGGCGTCGATCGTCGCCGCGGCGCTGCAGGACTCCGGTCGCGCGGTCGTGCTCGGCAGCGCGTCAAGCGGCCATGGCACGATCCAGACCGTCCTGCGCCTCCCGAACGGCGGTCAGATCGCCCTGACCTGGGCGCTCTACTACGCCTCGTCGGGCTACGCGATCGCCGGTCGCGGCGTGCTGCCCGACCTCTGCACCGCGGGCCCTGGCGTGGACAGCGACAGCGTCCTGCAACGTCTGCGCCGGGGGAGCCTACCGATCGACAAGTGGACCCAACGCCGCTCCGTCGACTACAGGGACGAGGCGGCAGTGGCCGCCTTTCGCGCCGTTTGTCCGCCAAGCTATGACGTGCCGGATGTCGACCTGGATTTGGCCAAGCGCTTGCTGAAAGAACCCGCGCTATACAGTTTGGCCTTGGGTCTCTCGCAAAGCGCTGAGCTTAAGGGCCTTCCGTTCCTGCGGGACTGACCTGAGCTCTGCGATAGGCGCGTCGCCCCGGGCCTATGCCTCGACGGCGGCCTCGTTTTCCAGATGCGCAACCAGGTCTGCAGGGAGGGAGAGGCGGCTGGCCAGCGCCTCGAGGTAAACCTGCTCTGCCGGGTGATCGGGATCGATGGCCAAGCGCGAGGCGAGGTAAAGCTCGGCCGCTTGCTCCGGTCCCTCGGCTAGGTTCGCGATATCCTGCAGGCTGGGCGGGCTGCTGAGTTTGTCGAAGACGAAGGCCTTGTCCTCGGCGTCGAGGGGCAGTTGGCCGACATGCTCGAAAATCCTGCGCTGCTCTTCGGGCCCGATGTGTCCGTCCGCATTCGCTGCGCCGATCATCGCCATTACCAGGGCCAGCTCGAAGGGCTTGCCGTCCCGGGCGGGAGCCGCGGCCGGCAGGAAC
>JASJAL010000229.1 GCA_030067055.1 Kiloniellales bacterium
CGAGCAGCGCGGGGACCAGCCAGGGCCCGCTCCGGGCCAGCACCAAAAGGGCCGTGGTTCCGCCAAGGAGCAGCAGATGGCTGCCAAGCTGCAGAAGGCCGCGCGTGTCCGAGCGGCGTGACAGCGCCTTGAGCGCCGCATGCTCCGAGGCGGTAAGGGTGCTCCCATCCATGTCGGACAGTATAGCCGAACCCGGGCCTAGAGCAGCGCCGCGTGATGCCTGAGGTGGTCGTCGATGAAGCTCTGGATGAAGTAATACGAGTGGTCGTATCCGGCCTGCATCCGCAGCTCCAACTCCTGACCCGCTTCCTTGCAGGCCGCCTCCAGCAGCCAGGGGCGGAGCTGTTCCTCAAGGAAGTTGTCGGCCTCGCCCTGGTCGACCAGGATCTTGGTCGTCCGCCGGCCGCTCTCGATCAGGGCCACGCTGTCATACTCGGCCCAGGCCGCGCGGTCGTCGCCGAGGTAGCCGCCCAGCGCCTTTTCGCCCCAGGGCACCTGCATCGGAGCGACGATGGGCGAGAAGGCGGAAACCGAGCGATAGGTCTCCGGGTTCTTGAGCGCGATTGTCAGCGCGCCGTGGCCGCCCATGGAATGGCCGGTGATGCCATGGCGCCCGAGGTCGGCCTGTGGAAAGCCGGCGGCGAGGGCGGCGGGCAGTTCCTCGGTGATGTAGCTGTACATCCGGTAGGCAGAGTTCCAGGGCGGCTCGGTCGCATCGAGGTAGAAGCCGGCACCGCTGCCGAAGTCGTAGGCCTCGTCCTCGCCCGGGAGGTTCTGACCTCGCGGCGAGGTGTCCGGGGCCACCACCATGAGACCGAGCTCGCTGGCCAGGCGCTGGGCGCCGGCCTTGGTGATGAAGTTCTCCTCGGTGCAGGTCAGGCCGGACAGGTAGGTCACGACCGGCACGGACTGGCCGGCCAGGGCCTGGGGCGGCTGGTAGACGGCGAAGCGCATGCTGCCGTTGCAGGCCGAGGACTCGTGGCTGTAGACCCCTTGCAGGCCGCCGTGGCAGCGGTTCTCGCTGACGGTGGTGATCTCGCTCATGCTGGATTCCGGATCGGCGCCGGCCCCGGCATCCCGGGGCCGGGCCTCGTTGGCGTGCTAGTAGAGGACGACGCTGCGGATCGACTCGCCCGCGTGCATCAGGTCGAAGGCCGAGTTGATGTCCTGCAGCGGCATGGTGTGGGTGATCAGGTCGTCGATGTTGATCTTGCCCTCCATGTACCAGTCGACGATCTGGGGCACGTCGGTCCGGCCGCGGGCGCCGCCGAAGGCCGTGCCCTTCCAGACCCGGCCGGTGACCAGCTGGAAGGGGCGGGTGGCGATCTCCTGGCCGGCGCCGGCGACGCCGATGATGACCGAGACGCCCCAGCCCTTGTGGCAGCACTCCAGCGCCTGGCGCATGGTCGTGACGTTGCCGATGCACTCGAAGCTGTAGTCGGCGCCGCCGCCGGTCAGCTCGACCAGATGGCCGACCACGTCGCCGTCGATCTCCTTCGGGTTGACGAAGTGGGTCATGCCGAACTTCTCGCCCAGCGCCTTGCGGTCCGGGTTGATGTCGACGCCGACGATCTTGTCGGCCCCGACCAGGCGCGCGCCCTGGATGACGTTGAGGCCGATGCCGCCGAGCCCGAAGACCACGACGTTCGATCCCGGCTCGACCTTGGCGGTGTTGATCACCGCGCCGATGCCGGTGGTCACGCCGCAGCCGATGTAGCAGACCTTGTCGAAGGGCGCGTCCTCGCGGATCTTGGCCAGCGCGATCTCGGGCACCACCGTGAAGTTGGCGAAGGTCGAGGTGCCCATGTAGTGGTGGATCGGCGTGCCGTCGAGCGAGAAGCGGCTGGTCCCGTCGGGCATCAGGCCCTGGCCCTGGGTCGCGCGGATTGCCTGGCAGAGGTTGGTCTTGGGGTTGAGGCAGTACTCGCACTGCCGGCATTCCGGCGTGTAGAGCGGGATGACGTGATCGCCCTTTTTCAGGCTGCTGACGCCGGGCCCGGTCTCGACCACGACGCCGGCACCCTCGTGTCCGAGGATCGCCGGGAAGATGCCTTCGGGATCCGCGCCCGATCGGGTGAATTCATCGGTGTGACAGATGCCTGTCGCCTTGACCTCGACCAGGACCTCACCGTCCTTTGGGCCCTCGAGCTGCACCGTGGCGATCTCCAAGGGCTTGCCGGCTTCGAAAGCCACCGCTGCCTTGACGTCCATTGCCTCCCCCTCCGTTCCTGCAGAGATTTTTGAACCGCGCTATCCTTCCAGTCTTGGCGGCGCAACGCAATCCTCGGCTCTCGCATAGTCGCGCCTGATCACACGAGCGAAGCCGTCTTGACGGCGGCTCGCTCCCTTGATCTCTTCTCCTTCGGAAGTTTCTGTGCGAGGGGATGGGGCTATGAGTGACGCCTTGACGCAGGCCAGGTCGGATCTTGCCGCGGCCTTCCAGCTGGCCGCCCACTTCGACCTGCAGGAAGGCATCTGCAATCATTTCAGCTATGCGGTGCCCGGGGCACCGGGCCGCTTCCTGCTCAACCCGCACGGGATCCACTGGTCGCTGCTGCGTGCCAGCGACCTGCTGGTGGTCGACGACGAGGGTCGGGTGCTGGAAGGCGAAGGAAAGGTCGAGACCACCGCCTTCTGCATTCACTCCCGGATCCATGCCCGCCATCCCCAGGCGGCCTGTATCCTGCACACCCACATGCCCTACGCCACCGCCCTGACCGTGATGGAGGACGGCCGCCTGGAGCCGGTGCAGCAGAACGCGCTGCGCTTCTACAACGACGTCGCCTACGACCGCGATTACAACGGCCTGGCGGAGAACCTGGAGGAGGGCGACCGGCTGGCCGAGGCCCTGGGGGACAAGCGTGTCCTCTTCATGGCCAACCACGGGATCATCGTGGTCGGACCCGACGTCGCCCAGGCCTTCGACGATCTCTATTACCTGGAGCGCGCCTGCCAGGTCCAGGTCCTGGCCATGTCGACCGGACAGCCCTTGAAGCGCATCGGCGACAATATGGCGGCCACGGCCTTCGGCGCCTGGAAGGGCGGCGACGGCAGCTACGCCCGCGGCCATTTCGAAGCGCTCAAGGCCGTGCTCGCCGACAAGGGCTCACGCTACGCGGAATGAACCCGGGCTGCGCTCACTCGGCGGCGATGCCCGGGACAGGCGCCTGCAAACGGTACAACTCGTCCCCGAGGAACGCGGCGATGGCCTTCATGCCTCGGGGGCCCTTGGCGGCCGCCTCGGCTTCCGGGTTGTAGTTGGTATTCGTATTCACATCATAGGTGAATATCTCACCAGAAGTATCTCGAATCATTTCGATTCCAGATATCTCAATCCCGTTTTCGGCGAGGAAGCGGGCATAGCGGTGGAGAATCGGATCGTCGAAGTCCTCCAGGATCCGGAAGACCGGACCCGTCCCGCTGCCCTCGACGGCACAGACGTCCGAAGGGCAGAGCTCGAAGCCCTCGCGGGTGTCGACCTCGACCGCGTAGAGGAAGCGCCCGCCGACGAACTCGCAGCGGGTAATCACCGGCTCGGGGGCGCGGATATAGGACTGGACCAGCCAGATGCCGTCGATCGGCGCTTCCTCCGGCGCGGCCTCGAGCCGGGCGGCCCGTTCCTCGGCATTCTGGACGAGGTGGACTCCGAGGCCCTTGCCGCCACGGTTGGGCTTGACGATGAAGGGGGCCTCGCCGAAGTCCCGCGCCGCCTCCAGGAGCTGCTCTCGGCCTACGGCGGCGACACTGCGCGGAGTCTTGATGCCGGCCCGGTTCAGGGCGGCGTACTGCGCGATCTTGCTGACCTCGAGGTAGAGGGCCCGGCTGGAGTTGACGACCCGGCGGCCATGGGCCTCCAGCCAGTTGAGGGTGGCGTGGGTCAGTTCCGGCGCGAAGCGGTGGCCGCGGGTGTGGGAGGAGGCGCTCATGCGGTTGTAGAACACGCCTTCCGGCGGCGTCTGGTCGAAGGGCACCGAGCCCTGGTCCAGGAACCATTCCTCGTAAGGCAGGCCGAGCTCCTCGAAGGCGGCGCGTAGCGGGTCGAGCCAGGCGGCATTCTCGTGCAGGACATGGATCTTTGGCATAAAAATACCAATAAGAATTGTGAAATAAAGAATTATCTCTGATATTATGAGAATATGTTGCCTTTCACTGCCATTCAAGGGATTAACCCAGGGCTCATTCTAACTATGTTAGAAGGGTGGCAGAGAGGGCAGGGCCTAAGGCCGGCCTTGGCCCGGGGGCACGAGGCGTGCGACGGCGAATCATGACAATTCTCGGCACCGCTGTAATCGGCTACGGCGCTTTGCTCGCCATCATGTTCCTGTTGCAGCGGAGCTTTCTTTACTTTCCCTCGGCCGATGTCCTGCCCCTGGCCGACGGCATGACCCAGGTTGAGACCCAGACCGACGACGGCCTCGGGCTGCGCCATTGGTATCGACCGCCCCGTGAGGATGGCAGCCCGGTCCTGGTGGTGTTCCACGGCAACGCCGGTAACCTTTCGCACCGCGTGCCAAAGTACATCGGCCTGGCCGGGCAAGGCCACGGGATCCTCTTCGTCGGTTATCGAGGTTATGGCGGCAATCCCGGCAAGCCGAGCCAGGACGGCCTGCTGGCCGACGGCCGCTCGGCGCTGGACTGGCTGGCAGGGCAGGGGATCGGGCCGGAGCGCGTGGTGCTCTACGGCGAGTCCCTGGGCTCCGGCGTGGCCGTACACCTTGCGGCGGAGCGGCCGGTGGCCGGGGTCGTCCTGGAGGCGCCCTACAGCTCCGTCGCCGAAGTGGCCCAGCACCACTACTGGTACCTGCCGGCCAAGTGGCTGATCCTCGACAAGTGGGATTCGGTCGCGCGGGTCGACGAGCTCTCGGTACCGCTCTTGGTGCTTCACGGCGAGCGGGATCGCGTCATCCCGCCCCGCTTCGGCAAGCGCCTCTTCGCGGCGGCGAAGCAGCCCAAGGAATTGCTGCTACACCCGGAAGCCGGCCACAACGATCTGCTGGCTTTCCCGCAGGTGGCCCGCAGGGTCGAGGCCTTCCTCGGCAATCTGGTGTCGGCTGGCGCCCGGCTAGATTGATCCCTCAGCCGGCGTCCTTGAAGGCGGCCAGAGCGTCGGGAGTGTCGATATCCTGCAGGATGGCGTCGTCGGCCATGGGCACCTCGGCCACGGCCTCGGGATACTCGCCGATCAGATGGCGGGCGCCGACATCGCCCGATATTGCCTGGATCTCGGCGAAGTAACGTCGGGCGAAGAGCAGTGGGTTGCCGCGCTTGCCCTGCCAGGTCGGCACGCAGATCGCGCGGCCCTCGAGAGGGTTGAAGGCGGCAATGAGGCGGTCGATGGCGCCGGCTGCCAGCCGCGGCATGTCAGCGAGGCAGACCACCGCACCGTCGCTCTCGGCCGGCACCGCGCTCAGGCCGCGCTGCAGGCTCGTGGAGAGGCCGGCAGCATAGTCCGGGTTGTGGACAAGCTGAAGGTCGAGGCCCGCCAGGGCGGCCGCCACGGCTTCCGGCTCGTGCCCGGTCACCACGATCACCGGCCCGGCCTTGGAAGCCAGCACCGCCTCGGCAACCCGGCGCAGCATCGGCTTGCCGTCGACCTCGGCCAGCAGCTTGTTGACCGACCCCATGCGGCGCGATTGGCCGGCGGCCAGAATGAGCGCCGCAATGCGCGGGGCCCGAGGCACCTCCGGCTCGGCGGCTTCGACCGCCTCTGCGCGTGGCAGCGGGCGGCCGCCGGTCTCCTTCAGCAGGCCGCCGGCTCCCAGGGCCATGATCTCCGCCGGTCCTACCGCCAGGCCGGCCACCAGGCGCTGCAGCACCCAGTCGAGGCCGTTGAGCTTGGGCGAGCGGGCGCAGCCCGGCAGGCCGATCACGGGGATCGTGCCGTCGTGGGCCAGGAGCATGAGGTTGCCGGGATCGACCGGCATGCCGAAGTGGTCGATCTCGCCGCCGGCTCTGACGATGCCCGCGGGCACGACATCGCGTCGGTCGACGATGGCCGAGGCGCCGGAGACCAGCAGCAGGTCGCAGCCCTTGGCCTTGAGCGCCTGAAGAGACTCCGCGATCTCGGCCGCGTCGTGCCGGCAGCGCCGCTCGACGCTGGGCGCGCAGTCCAGGCCGGCCAGCCGGGCGTCGACGGCCGTCTTGGTCTTCTCCAGCAGGCTTGCCTTGCCGCCGGGCAGGGTGGTCTGGACCAGGCCGATCCGACGCGCCCGGAAGGGAGCGACCCGGACCTTTGCCCCTTCGGCCAGCTCGCGGCAGCGCTTGAGCACCGCGAGGGGCACGGCGAAGGGGATGATCTTGACCGTGGCGACCATCTGTCGCGGCACGACGCAGTCATGGGGTGCCAGGGTCGCGACGGTCACGGCCTCGTCCACGAGGTTGAGGGCGTCGAGACGGGTCCGGTCGAGCACCGCCAGGCCACGGCCTTCGGCAATCAGGTTGCATCGCCCTGTAAAGGCCGCGGAGACCGACAGATGATCGCCGGCCAGGGCTTCCGCAATGACCGTCGCCGCCTCGTCCTCGTGGACGTCCTCGGCCTCCAGGCGCGCCGCCACGATCGAGTCCAGGCCGGCCGCACGCAGGGTGGCGACGTCCTCGGCCGAAAGCAGGCGGCCCTTCTTGAAGCTCCGGCTCCCGGCCTTCAGGGAATGCGCCAGGATCGCGCCCTCGGCCTCGTCCAGCGGCGTTTCGCCGAAGATCATGCGGCGGCCTCGCGGCGCGCGCCAGGCGGCCCGGCGCCGTGCAGAACCTGAGTCATCTGGGCCAGGACCGCGATCGCGATCTCTGCCGGCGAGCGGCCGCCCAGGGGCAGGCCGATCGGCCCGTGGATGCGCTCCAGCGCGGCCTCCTGGCAGCCCTGGTCGCGCAGGCGTTCCAGGCGCTTGGCGTGAGTCCGGCGGCTGCCCAGGGCACCCAGGTAGAAGGCCTCGCTGTTCAGCGCGGCGAGCAGCGCCGGGTCGTCCAGCTTGGGATCGTGGGTCAGGGTGACCACTGCTGTCCGGCTGTCCGGGGCCAGCCTGGCCAGAGCCTCGTCGGGCCAGTCGTCGACCAGGGTCAGGCCGGGAAAGCGCTCCGGGCTGGCCCAGGCCTGGCGCGGGTCGATCAGGGTGACCTCGTAGCCGGCCAGCTCGGCCATCGGCGCCAGCAACTGCGCGATGTGGACGGCGCCCACGACGACGAGGCGCAGCGGCGGGTTGAAGACGGCGGCGAAATGGCCCTCCAGGGGCTCGGGAAGACGGCCGCTGCGGTCGTGACGCAGGGCGTCGGCGACCGCGTTCAGGACCTCCGGACCGGGCTGCAGTTCGCCGGCGAGGACGGCGCCATCGGCGAAGACGGCCTGCCGGCCGCCATCCAGATCGGTCACGAGAGCGACCGGGTGCTTGGCAGCGCGGGCAGTTTGGAGGGCATCAAAAACCTCACGTTTCATGATAAGTTCTCGACGTAAACCTCTACTTTACCGCCACAAGCAAGGCCCACAGCCCAAGCATCTTCGTCGCTGACACCGTATTCCAGCAGCTTCGGCGGCGCCCCCGCCATGACCCGCAACGCCTCCTCGACCACGCTGCCCTCGATGCAGCCGCCGGAGACCGAGCCGGTCATGTTGCCGGACTCGTCGATCGCCAGCTGGCTGCCGACGGGGCGCGGCGAGGAGCCCCAGGTCGAGACCACCGTCGCCAAAGCGACCCGACGCCCCTCGTCCAGCCAGCGGCCGGCCTGGGTCAGGACGTCGTCTGCAGGCTCGCGCGCGTCTAGGGGATGCTGTCCAGCCATTCGCTCACGCCCTCCTCGCGCCGGGTGATCGGCCGGCTCAGGACCACCGCGAGCTCGGCCAGGCTGTCCAGATTGTACACCGGACGGAACTCGTCGACATGCGGCATGATCGCCCGGGCGCCCAGGGATTTTGGCTCGTAGCCCTCATAGCGCAGGAGCGGGTTCAGCCAGATTAGCCGCCGGCAGGACTTGTGCAGTCGCTCCATCTCGCCGGCCAGGCCCTCGGCATTGTCCCGGTCCAGGCCGTCGGAGATGAACAGCAGGATGGCGCCCTGGCCCAGGACCCGGCGGGCCCAGGTCTTGTTGAAGTCGTGCAGGCAGGCGCCGATCCGGGTCCCGCCGGACCAGTCGAGCACGTTCTCCGAGACCAGCTGCAGTGCGACGTCGACGTCCTTGTGGCGCAGGAAACGGGTGATGTTGCTCAGCCGCGTACCGAAGAGGAAGGTGTGGACCCGGTCCCGATCGTTGGTCACGGCGTGCATGAAGTGCAGCGCCATGCGCGAGTAGCGGTCCATCGAGCCGGAGATATCGCAGAGCACGACCAGCGGCGGATGGCGCCGTCGCCGCCGGCGCCACCGGAGAGGGATCGTGTCGCTGCCCGAGCGCAGGGCCGCGCGCAGGCTGCGTCGCAGGTCGGCACGGCGGCCGCGGGGGTGGGGTACGAAACGTCGGGTCGGGATCTGCTGGAGCGAGAAACGCAGGCGGGAGATCGCCGTCTTGGCGGCCGAGAGCTCCTCGGCCGACATCTTCTCGAAGTCCATCTTCTGCAGGACCTCGCGGTTCGACCAGGTCATGGTCGCGTCGACCTCGATCTCCTCCTGCTCGCCTTCGCCGTCGGGCTCGTGGCTGGGGGCGATCGGCTTCAGGGCCTCGGCAACCCGACGGCTCAGCTCAAGCTCTTCCTCGGGGCTGGCGGTGGCGTTGGGCCTGACGTCGGGCAGCAACAGGCTCATCATCTTTTCCAGGATCTTCGGATTGCGCCAGAAGACGTGGAAGGCCTGATCGAAGATCTCGCGCTGATCCCGGCGGTTGACCAGCACCGCGTGCAGGGCCCAGTAGAAGTCCTCGCGCCGCTGGACGCCGGCTATCTCGACCGCGCGGATCGCCTGCAGCACCTTGCCGGGCCCGACCGGCAGGCCGGCCGCCCGCAGGGTGCGCGCGAAGTGGAGGATGTTCTCGACCAGCTTTCCGCTTTGCAGGGGCGCTTCGGCCAGTGCGGCGATCGCCGGAGGCTTGTCGCCGGTCATTTGGTCAGTCGCCGGCGGGCTGGAGGGCGAGCATCTCCTGCTTCATCTGGTCGAGGATCCGCTGCGCCTCGCTGCCCTGGATCTTGGCGATGTCGTCCTGGTACTTCAGCAACACACCCAGGGTAGAGTCCACGGTCTCCGGGTCGAGCGAGACCTTGTCGAGCTGGGTCAGGGCCTCGACCCAGTCGATGGTCTCGGCCACGCCCGGCAGCTTGAAGAGGTCGATGCCGCGCAGCTCCTGGACGAAGTGGACGACCTCGCGGGACAGGCGTTCCGCCGCCCGGGGCGCCTTGACCCGCAGGATCTCCAGCTCGCGCTCGGCGCTGGGATAGTCGACCCAGTAGTAGAAGCAGCGCCGCTTGAGGGCGTCGTGGATCTCGCGGGTCCGGTTCGAGGTGATGACCACGATCGGAGGCTCGGGCGCGCGGATCGTGCCCAGTTCGGGGATGGTGATCTGGTAGTCAGACAAGACCTCCAGAAGGAAAGCTTCGAAGGGTTCGTCTGTGCGGTCGAGTTCGTCGATCAGCAGCACCGGCGCGCCCCCGACCTGCGGCTCCAGCGCCTGAAGCAGGGGGCGCTCGATCAGGAACTTCTGCGAGAAGATGTCCTCGTCCAGGGCCTCGCGCTGGGCCTCGCCCGTAGCCTCGGCGAGCCGGATCTCGACCATCTGGCGCGGGTAGTTCCACTCGTAGACCGCCGAGGCGACGTCCAGGCCCTCGTAGCACTGCAGCCGGATCAGGCGGCGCTTCAGGGTCTCAGCCAACACCTTGGCGATCTCGGTCTTGCCGACCCCGGCCTCGCCCTCCAGGAACAGCGGGCGTTTCAGCGCCAGCGACAGGTGGAGGGCAGTCGCCAGGCTACGGTCGGCGACGTAGTCGCCCGCCGCCAGCAGCGCCAAGGCTTCATCGACCGAGCGCGGAAGCTGTGGAACATCAACCATTTTCGGGCCGTTCTTGCTATGCCTGGCTCTCTGGTAGCAGGACGCCGACGATCCTGGCAATGTGCAAGATCAAGGCCGTCGGCAGGGGCTACAACTGGCGCCAACCGGCCTCGGTCCGGATCCAGGCCCCCTTGGGGAGATTCTTGACGATCCGCTCCGCGTAAACCCGGCCAACCTGATCGACGCTGATCTCTTGCTGTTTCGCCTGCTTCTCGTAGATCTCCCGGCGCTGCGCATTGATCTTCTCGACCAGCGCGCGCGCCGTCTCGGAGGCGCCGCTCCGGGCTTCGGCATAACCGTCGAAACGTTCGCCAATCTGGCCCTCGGCCCGCAGATCGTCGAGTTGATCGGCCACCGCCGGCTGCGCTGCAGCCCCAGCGATAAGCGTCGCCAGTGCGATAAGCAAAATCCTTAAGGAATGGATTGGATTCATCGTCCTGACTCCGCCTAGAAGATATCCGGATTGGCGGCGATATCCTGGTCCGCCTGTTCTTCGAGTTTCACCCGCACCTCGGCATCCAGCTTGATGTTGAGATTGATGGTGATCGGCTCCTTCGGTGCCTCGACCTTGACCGTTGGCTGGCATGCGGCCAGCACCAGGCAGGCCAACGAAGCCGCCAAGGCCGGAAGTCTCGGCCCTTTCTTGGCTCGACCGTGAGTCACGGCGTCCTTTCCCCTTATTCTCAAGCTTGTTTCGGGCCGAAACTCCGACCTTTCCGGAGCTCCAGGCTCTCTATTGCTATACGCAGACTACTGCTGAAACTTCCACAGTTTGCCAAGCACGCCCTGGGTCAGACCGCTACCCTGCCGCAAGACGTCGACCAGCTGTGGAAGATTGCTCGTCAGGCGGATGTTAAAGCGGAAGGGATGGCCTTCCAAGACCGCAGGATTCTGGCCCAAGGTCGTGATGAAGAGTTCGAGTTCCTCGCCGTCACTCGTGTTGGCGCTGAGCTTCAGCTCGTCATACCTGAAGTCCTCCAGGGCCCTGAGCATCAGTTCGACGGGCTCGCCCCCCGCGGCCAGGGCCCGCGATGCCGCTTCGGAGCGAAAGCGGAGGACCCCCACGCCACGGTTCGACAAGCTGGCATCGGTAATGCGGAGCTGCGATCCGAAGATCTCCAGGGGTATCAGGCCGCTCAGACGGCCTTCGCCGGCGAGGCCTTCTATGGCCGCAGTGTCACTCAGCTTGCTCAGGTCTAGGTCGGCTAACCTCAGGGGCAGCCGGTAGCGCCCGGACTGCGGTTCGGCTTGGCCAGCGGTCACCGACAGCGGCCCGAGGATGGAGCGGGCCTCGGCCCGTTCGATGTCGATGACGAGGGTCCGCCCGGGCCCCTGGGTGGAGACCGAAAATCGGGCGCTGAGGTCCTTCAACGTCTCGCCCAGGTCCAGGCGCTTTGCGGTCAGGCTTTGCCCTGGCTCGCTCTGCGGCGGAAAGAGCTGCGCGAAGGCCAGCTCTCCGGTCAAGCCATTCAGGCTGAGAGCCGAGCTCTTCATTCCCACTTCGGAAAGGCTGAGTCGGCCCGAGCCTTGGAACTCTCCGTCGCGCCAGGCGATCCTCGCATTGGCCGCGACGCGCCCCTCGGTGACCGTGATATCCGGGGCGGCCGGGGACAAATCGGCCAGGGGCCGCGGCGTCGCTCCGAAGAGATCCTCCGCCAAGGAGATCTCGGCACGGCCTCCGCCGTCGCCGAGGTCGTGGCGGCCCTGTAGCTCGAAAAACTTGATGCCGGTGGCCGTGCTACCCGCAGCCGTGAAGGTGAGCGGGGCGCCTGAGTGATCCAGCCGGCCTTGCAGTGCGAGGGGTACAAGCGCAGGCTCGGCTCCGCTCCGCTGCAGCTCGGCCACGGTGACCGAGACGCGGGCGATGCCCGCGGCGGGCCGAAAGGTCTCGATCGCCAGAACCTCGCGCGCCTCCAGTTCGAGCTGCGGAACCGCCAGCCGACCCACCGGGATCCGGGCCTCGAGTTCGAGGCCCTGCGCTTCGGACCAGCGGCCGTCAATCTGCACGGGCTGGAAGGCGGCCCGCAAATCCAGGGGCGAGTCCGGATCGTCGATGCGAAGGTCCATCTCGCCCGGATCGGCCTGGGCTTCGTAGGAGATCTCGGAACCGCTCTGCCTGGCGCGCAGCCTGGTCAGCTGAAAGCGATGCGCATTTGGAAGGGCAAAGGCCAGGGCCGAGCGCGCATCGCTCCAGGACAGCACCCCGTCGCCGGTCAGCCCGGCGGTCGCGCCCTCAGGACCCGCGTCAATCGCAATGGGCCCTTCGATGTGAGCGCGACCGAAACCGAAGGGATCGATCTGGAGATCGCGCAGGATGGCCTGCAGGTCGCCC